>JBAVUZ010000792.1:0-3463 GCA_049697035.1 Candidatus Angelobacter sp.
CGTCCGCCCCAGCGGCTTCCATATATGGCCGAGAGCGTCCTGCAGCATAAAGCGCGCCACGCGCGTGCCGGCATCGAGCACGGTGAGAATAAACAGCGCTTCAAACATGATGGCAAAGTGGTACCAGATGGCCATCACGGCAGTTCCGCCCAGGCTGTCAGAAAATATCTTGGCCATGCCCAGTGCAAACGCCGGTGCGCCGCCGGTACGGAAGAAAAGCGTCTTCTCGCCGACGTTGTGCGCCAGCAGGGCCATCTGATCGGCCGTGATGGGAAAGCCCCAGTTGCTGATTGTCGCCACCGCAGCCGTGGGACTTCCCCCGACCATTCCTGCGCCGCTATTCACCGCCAGATATGTTCCCGGCTGCAACGTGCATGCGGCAATCATGGCCATGATCCCGACAAACGATTCCGCCATCATTGCTCCATAGCCAACCATGCGCGTCTGTGTTTCGCGGGCAATCATCTTGGGCGTGGTGCCGCTGGAAATCAGAGAATGAAATCCGCTGATTGCTCCGCATGCAATGGTGATGAACGCAAATGGAAAAAGATTGCCGGCAAAGACTGGCCCACTGCCGTCAATAAAGCGCGTGAGCGCGGGCATCTGCAACGTGGGCCGCACCAGAACAATCCCCAGCGCAAGAATAGCCACGGTGCCAAGTTTTACAAACGTGCTCAGGTAATCACGCGGCGCCAGCAGCAGCCATACCGGTAGCGCGGACGCGGCAAACCCATACACGATGATAAGAATCGCCAGCGTGGTCTCCGCAAACGTGAATGCTGCGGCATGTGTGGATTGTGAAATCCACTGCCCGCCAAAGATCGCCGCAACCACCAGCAGAAAGCCGAGCACGGAAGCTTCCAGCACGCGTCCCGGCCGCAGGTAGCGCAGGTAAACGCCCATCAGGATCGCGATGGGGATCGTCATGCCAATGGTGAAAGCGCCCCACGGGCTGTCTTTGAGCGCGTTCACAATAATCAACGCCACCACGGCCAACAGAATAATTAGAATGCTCATCACGGAGATAAACGCCACGGTGCCGGCAGTCTTGCCGATTTCGTCGCGCGCCATCTGGCCCAGTGATTTGCCATCGCGCCGCACGGAGAAGAGAAGAATCACAAAATCCTGTACACATCCAGCAAAGACCGCGCCCACCAGAATCCATAGCGTTCCCGGCAGATAGCCGAATTGCGCGGCCAGCACCGGTCCCACCAGCGGCCCCGGCCCCGCGATGGCTGCAAAGTGATGCCCAAAAACCACCCACTTATTGGTGCGGACAAAATCGCGTCCGTTCTCCAGGCGCTCCGCCGGTGTGGCGCGCATGGCGTCCAGCGCCAGCACTTTGGCGGCGACGAACTTTGAATAAAACCTATAGCCCAGCGCATAGCTGCACAGCGCTGCCACTACGAGCCACATGGCGCTGATAGGCTCGTGCCGACGGAATGCGATTGTCGAAAGCGCAAGAGCACCCGGCCCTGCCACTGCCAGCCAGATCAGGATCTTGCCAATCTTCATGACTTTTCTCCGCGGTTATTCTGCCTAAGGCCGCGTCATTGCGCAATGCTAACCGGATGTTGAGGTGCTATCCTGAGTCAGCAATCCCCAAAGAGCTGACGTGGAAGGCGTAACAGGCCAGTGGAGTTTCTTTTGAAGCTGATGCGAATGGGACATACGATCCTGGGCATCACTGCGCCACCGCCGGAGCATGAGCGGGCTTTTCTGCTGGGATGGATCCTGTCTCTTTTGCTGATCATCGCATTCACTGTTGGGGTGGTGCTTTTCCTTGTTCCCCGAATCATGGGCTAAGGCCGCAACGGACGCCATTCTTAGAGCATGAATAGGCATGCAATTCCGGAACACCCCTTTTCCTGAAATCTTCATCTAACCCAAGCGACAAGGGAGAAACTCCTATGAATATCATCGCTACCGCGCTTGGTCTTGGCCTGATCCTGGGAAACGGTTTCATTCTGGGAAGTGGACTGGAGCAGATACAGCAGGGCGCTGCCCAGACTTCTTCCCAGCAGGCTTCTCCTCAGTCGCCCACGGTGCAGCAGATTCCGGTGAGTCCCATCGGCGTGCCAACAAACGGCGTGCAGATCACCCATGGCCCCGTGGTGGAAAATGTGACGGACACCACAGCAGAGATCGCATGGTCCACCAACGTGAATTCAGGAACGGCCCTGCACTATGGCACTGATCCCACACATCTGGACCAGACCGCCGGCATGCCGTGGGGCGGGTTCACGCACCGGGTGCTGATCAAGAACCTGAAGCCGAATACCACTTACTATTTCAAGGCTGAATCAGGACAGGGGCAAGGCACGGGGACGCTGGCTGAGGCGGCGCAGGCATCATTCCAAACGAAGCCAGCAGGCGCAACCGCTGAGAGGTAAAATCGCAGTAGACTGGCGCGGTGAACCTGGATCTCACATTCGGCTTACTTTGGGTGGTATTTGGCGGCGTCCATTTCTATCGCTTTTTCCGACGCAATGTCGATTGGTCGATCTACCTGGGAATCTTATTTCTGGGCGTTGGCATAGCGCACTTGGTTTCATACGCCAGGCTCGCGCACCACTAGGCGGAACGACGTCCTGCCACATCGGCACCCGCCTGCATGCGCGCCTTCAGCCGTCCCGTAAACATCAAGCCAAGCATTCTGAAATCGCTGATTAACGACCAGAAGGGATGGCCGAACGTTGCGGGCTTGTTGCCTTCAATCACGAAGTGCCCGATCCAGGCGAAAGCATACGACACCACCGGCCACAGCAGCGCGTACCAGGGATGGCCAACGGCAAAAGCCACAATCAGAGTCGCCAGTCCCAGCAAAGTGCCAATCGCATGCATGGCCCGATTGCGGGCGTCACTGTGCTCATGCAGGTAGAAGGTGAAGAAGTCTTCATAGCTGGCGAATTCCTGTGGCGGCATTTATTTGTCCTCATCCTGCGGTGGCGGCAACGGCAGGAGTTCAATGGGGGCCTCATGACCTTCTACCAACGTTTTTAACGACGTGTACTTCCAGACGCCGTCAATCTTTTTTGCAACGACATACACAGTACCATGGCGAAGCGTGCCATTGAGTGGAATGGCCAAGTTCGCGTCGCCGGAGTTTTCCGATACATTGATGCTTCCGGAAACATACCAGCCGGGCGCAATCGGCGCTCCCAGTTCTCGCACAACATCAGGATTGCTGCTGGCGACGGCGACCGCGTGCTGATAGGGTTCGCTGGATTTCAGTAGCCCGAACACAAAAGTGAGCAAACCGCCGACCACCAGTGCGAGCAACAGGACCAGGCCGAGAATCAGCGTGGGAACAAACCATTTCCAGTTACGCGAAAACCAGCTTTCTGGCAATGACACCGGAGATGGCGGAGGCGCTGGAATGTAGCCTGAACTCATGAAGGCGAATTCTACTATGAGTGCTGGAAAATAGCCGCCCTGCCGGTCACCGCTAAGCCGTCTTTTT
>JBAVUZ010000793.1:0-3914 GCA_049697035.1 Candidatus Angelobacter sp.
CCCATCAGCAGGTTGAATTTCTGGTCAGTGCCGCCCAGTTCCACGTCGGCCTCCAGAGCGACGGAATCATAGCCCTGGCAGATGGAATACAGCAGCTCATGGATGGCGATGGGCTTTTCTTCCTGAAAGCGCTTGTGAAACTCCTCACGCTCCAGCATTTGCGACACTGTAAATTTCGCCGCGAGCCGGATAAAGTCCTCAGCCGACATCTTGGAGAACCAGCGCGAATTGAAATCAACCACCGTCTTCTGCGAATCAAGAATCTTGAAGACCTGCGCTTTGTAGGTTTCGGCGTTGCGGTCGATATCGGCGCGCGTAAGCGGCGGCCGCGTGACGGAGCGGCCCGTCGGGTCGCCAATCATCCCGGTGAAATCACCGATGAGAAAGATCACCGTGTGGCCCAAATCCTGAAAGTGCTTGAGCTTGCGGATGAGTACCGTGTGTCCCACGTGGAGATCGGGAGCAGTGGGATCAAAACCAGCTTTCACGCGCATGGGCTTGCCGGTCTTTAACGAGTCCTCAAGTCGTTCGCGCAGTTCGCGCTCATGGATGATCTCCGCCGCGCCCTTCTTGATGTAAGCCAGTTGTTCTTCAACAGGAGGAAAGTTTGCCATCAGGGATGATTATAGAGAAAGACTTTCTGAAAGGCTTTTTCTGAAATCCCGAAGCGCAGCGAGGAATCGCTATAGCCACCAAGATTTTGAGCTTCTATTCAAGATTCCGGCCAAATCTCTATGTTTGGAAATCAATTGTTGCTAAAGGGATCCTCGCTCCGCTCGGGATTTCAGAAAAAGACTATCTCCCGCTCGATCCAAACCCACCCGCCTTGCGGCTGGATTCATTGAGATCGTCGACTACTTTAATTTCACCGGTCAGCACTGGGTAAGGAATCAGGTTGGCGATCTTGTCGCCAGCGCGGATGGTCGCTGGCAAGTCGCTCAAGTTTTCCATCAAAACTTTGATTTCACCGCGATAGCCTGAATCAATCACTCCGCCAGTTAGCACCAGCCTTCGTGCCGCCATGGACGATTTATCGCGAAGCAGCGCTCCCATCGGCTCGCCATTTGGTGATGTGCATTCGATTGCAATCCCGGTAGAAACAATTGCATGGCCTCGGCCTTCCAGCGTCACGGTCTCGGCGGAATAAATGTCATAGCCCAGGTCTTCTCCCGGATGTGCAACGGTGGGCGCCTTGGCGGCTGCGCTCAGCAACTTAACTCGCAGCATCTAGCGGCCCTCCGAACGCACACGCTTGCGCAGCACTCTGCGTTCGATTATTTCGACTTCGCCAGACAGGACCAGGCCAATCGCCTCAGAATATGCCGCGTGCTCCTGCTCCAGAATTCGCGCTGAGAGCGTTTGCACGTCATCTCCATCCAGAACAGGCACGGTCTTCTGCAAAATGATCGGCCCATTGTCGAGGTGCTCGTCGACAAAGTGCACGGTGCAGCCGGTCACCTTTACGCCGTACGCCAGCGCCTGTTTCTGCGCGTCCATGCCGGGGAATGCCGGCAGCAACGACGGATGAATATTGACGATGCGATTGGGAAAAGCTTGTATGAAATGAGACGAAAGCAGGCGCATATAGCCGGCCAGGCAGATCAAGTCCACCTGCGCATGATGCAGCGCCGCTATAACGTCAGCGTCATGCTCCTCACGTAAGCGGCCTTTGGAAGCTATCAACACCGCGTTCAAACCGCGCCGCTTTGCCGACTCAAGACCGGGAGCGTCCGCACGATTGGAAATTACGATTGCGATTTCGGCGTGAAGTCTGCCGGCCTTGATGGAATCCGCGATGGCTTCAAAGTTCGAGCCACGCCCGGAAAGCAGGATTCCCAGTTTTTTCAGGGTAGCCATGTTATGCGTAGTGGACTTTGCGATCGCCCTTGACGATCCGCCCGATGAGATATGCCTTCTCGCCCATTTTTTCAATCATCGATTGCACACGCTTGAATTTTTTTGCCGGCACCACCAGCACCATGCCGATTCCCATATTGAAGGTCCGCATCATGTCTTCCTGCGGTACGTTGCCAATATGCTGCATGTGGGTAAACACCGGCAGGACCGGCCATGTGCCCATTTCCACTACCGCTCCGGTGCCTTTGGGCAGCACGCGCGGCAGATTGTCAGTAATTCCGCCTCCAGTAATATGCGCCATGGCGTGCACCAGTTCCGCCGCAATCAATTTCTTTAACACCGGCCAGTAGCTCTTGTGCGTATGCATCAGTTCGGCGCCGGCCTTAGCTTTCATTTCGTTTACGTAGGTATCCGGCGTGTATTTGGCGACATCGAAAAATAATTTGCGCGCCAGAGAATAGCCGTTGGTATGCAAGCCGTTGGAAGGCAAACCCACGAGCACGTCTCCGACTTCAACATTTTCGCCGGTGATGATTTTGCTTTTTTCCACCACGCCAACAATAAAGCCAGCCAGGTCGTACTCGCCTTTAGGATAGAAGCCCGGCATCTCAGCCGTTTCACCGCCGATGAGCGCACAGCCATTGTGCCGGCATGCGTCGGCCATTCCTTCAATGATCTTTTCCGCAATTTCCGGATCGAGCGAGCCGGTGGCAAGGTAATCCATGAAGAAAAGAGGCGTGGCACCCTGCACGGCAATGTCATTCACGCAGTGGTTTACCAGATCTCCGCCTACGGTGTGATGCAGGTTCATCATGAACGCGACTTTGAGCTTGGTACCGACGCCATCCACGCTGGAAACCAGCACGGGATCGCGAAACTTTTTCTTGTCGATGGCGAACATGCCGCCAAAGCCGCCGATTTCACTCACCACTCCCGGGGTGAACGTGCGATTGGCCAGGTATTTAATGCGCTGCTTGGCGCGATCGGCACGGTCAATATCAACACCGCTGTCGGCGTACGTGATCGAAGTCTTTGTCAATGCAGAGGTCCGTTTGTATTTATTAATGCGGGCACCAGGGGGCTGGAGTTCTTTATTGTAGCACCGCTTTTTCTGAAATCCCGAATCCCGCACAACGGATGAGAGAACCCCATCTTCCAAGAGCACTCCTGAAGGCAAAACGCCTGTTGCCGTTTGAGCTCAGATTCCTTTTATCGATAGGGCTCCCTCAGCTTCGCTTCGGGATTGCAGAAACAGCGAGCTCTTTCCCCACCGAATCGAGCACGCCATTGATGAACTGGACGGACTCCGGGGCAGAAAATTTGCGCGCGATTTCCAGCGCTTCATTGATCACCACCGGTCGAGGAGTGTGATACGGCCCCAGAAATTCAGCCACCCCGGTACGTAGGACATTGCGGTCCACGGCGGCCATACGCTCCATACGCCAGTGCTGCGCATGCTTTTGAATCAGCTCATCAATTTCTTGCTGCCGATCAACCGCAATCTGAAAAATATCGTCGGCAAAGTTGCGCGTCTCTTCGTCCACTTCTCCGCGCTCTGACCAGAAAGTCTTTTTCACGTGCTCCGGGGCCTGCTTGCCCATGTCCCATTGGAAGAGCATTTGCAGGCACAGCTCTCGAGATTTACGTCGGGTTCCCATTTAACGGCTCTTTTTCTTTTTCTTTCTGGACATGGCTTTCGTCTTCGCGCGTTGTTGTGTTTTCCGCTGCAAGCTCACCATCTCCACCGCTGAGATCGCCGCCTCAAAGCCTTTATTTCCTGCCTTCAGGCCCGCGCGATCGAGCGCCTGTTCAAGGTTCTCACAGGTCAGGACGCCATAGGTGTGCGGCACGCCGGTTTCCTGTGCCGACTGTCCGATACCGCGAGTGACCTCAGTAGAAATGTGTTCGTAGTGCGTGGTCTCGCCGCGAATGAGGCAGCCTAGCGTGACGATAGCGTCATATTTTCCGCTCTCAGCCAACGTGCGCGCTTGCGATGGAATTTCAAATGCACCCGGCACTCGCACTACGCCGATATCTTCTTTGCGGCAGCCGCTGCG
>JBAVUZ010000794.1:0-7246 GCA_049697035.1 Candidatus Angelobacter sp.
AAGGTAAGATGCTGTTACAAGTCTTTCAAACATCCCTCTGATGAGTTTTACAGCCCCGAATCCATAGCCATTTGCACTCAAAACAAGGATTTCATTGAAATCTTCAACACAAAGTCGACCCAGACCAAAAAGCACGCGATCAGCAGGTGAATTGCTCTCTAATGTTCTCTTGAAAGCCGAAGCCAATGCAGTTTTGATATTTTTGAACCGCTCTGCAAAAAGTTGATGCCTTTTACTAAAGTCTTCGACCTCGGCAGGCACATAGCCCAAAATAATTTTAGGATCCACAACCAGCCTCCATGATCTCATGGTGTCAAGCCCCGAGGAGCTTGCGCTCCTCGGCACTCTGTTCTACCCCTTCACGCACACCACCTGCCTTAAAGTGTGCACGATTTCGACCAGGTCCTTCTGCGCTTCCATCACGGCGTCAATGGACTTATACGCCATTGGAGTCTCGTCGATCACGTCTTCATCCTTGCGGCACTCAACACCCTGCGTGGCGGCAATGTGGTCAGCCACGGTGTAACGGCGCTTGGCCTCCGCGCGGGACATGGCACGTCCGGCGCCGTGGCTGCAGGAGTTGAAGCTTTCCGGGTTGCCCTTGCCGCGCACGATGTACGAACGCGCGCCCATGCTGCCGGGAATGATGCCCATATCGCCTTCGCGGGCACGCACTGCGCCCTTACGAGTGATGAGGACATTTTCACCGTAGTGGTGCTCCCAGGTCACGTAGTTGTGGTGGCAGTTCACGGCTTCCACATGCGCCTGGAAAGCAGGCACCTCACCGCAGCCGGCGACGGCCGCAACAATATTGGCCATCATCAACTGGCGGTTCAACAGGGCATACTCCTGCGCCCAGTGCACGGATTCAACATAATCATTGAAATGCTCCGTGCCGTGCGGCAGATAGGCCAGGTCAGCGTCAGGCAAATTGATCATCCACTTGCGCATGTCTTCCTTCGCCAGTTCGATGAAAAACGTACCAAAGCGATTGCCCACGCCACGTGATCCGGAGTGCAGCATGAACCAGACCTTCTGCGCTTCATCGAGACAGACCTCAATAAAGTGGTTGCCTGTTCCCAGCGTGCCCAGATGATTGATGCGCTGCGAGTGGTTCAGCTTGGGATACTTTTGCACAATCGCCTCATAGCGATCGTTCAAAGTGGCCAGGTATCCACCGTCGAGGCCGGAGCATTGGCCCACGCGCCACGGTCATTCTTGCCGCCGTTATCGGTGCGTCCGTGCGGTACCGCCTTTTCAATCGCAGTACGAATGCCGTGCAAGTTGTCCGGCAAGTGCGACGCGTTGAGGCTGGTCTTTACGGCCATCATGCCGCAGCCAATATCCACACCCACAGCAGCAGGAATGATTGCGCCCCTGGTGGGAATCACGCTGCCCACAGTGGCGCCAATGCCCCAGTGCACGTCCGGCATGGCGGCAACCCACTTATAGATGAACGGAAGCTGCGCCACGTTCATCAACTGCTTCTGCGCAGCTTCCTCCACAGGAACGCCCTTCGTCCACGCCTTGATGGGTACGCCGTTGCTGGGCTTGTATACGTTGTAAGTGTTGTCTGACATCACCTGTCCTTTTTTGTTGATGACATTTGCCGGGGAACAAACGATTGCAGCTTACTGGGTAGAAGGCCTCGAACCTTCGTCGTCCCGGCAAGACCGGGATGCTCTATCTCTATTGAGCTATACCCACCGAAGTAGCTGTAATCTTCGCCACCGGCAAACTGGTTACATGTTTCTGATTCTCCGTTCGCGTTTCTGCAACATGTAGCGCAGATACTTCAACTCGTCGCGATTGCACTGTTTCTTTGCAATGGCCACGGAATACCAGCCGCGATCCAGCGGTACATCCTTTTTGAGAAAGATGTCACGAACCATGACCGGCTTCTTGCTGCGCGTCCATCCTGCAAACACACGTTTTAGTCTCACCAGATACCAGATACCAGATACCTGATACCTTCATGCTTCCGGTATCCTGACTCGTCATTGATGTTGAGCCATGTGACGTCTTCCGCCAGTAATCGCCGGCGTTTCAGCTCACGTTTGTTCGGCCGCACAGCGCGGCAGAGCACTCCAGTTTGCGGATGGACATACAGACCTTCAACCTCGCGTTCAGCTCCCCAACGCAAGCGGACAATTTTGCCGTTTGCGCCGAGGAAACAGTTGGTATCAACCATGTCCATTGCATGATCAAAGATGTGCTTGCCGGTTGCTTTGCGCTTGTCCAGGCTTGTGCACATCTCGCTATAAACATCGTTCCATGGCCGACCGACGTTTTTCTCCAGGAACCGCCTGAGCGGCCCAAGCACGTCAGTAAACCATTTCGCAGAGTAGCCGTAGTCGCGGTATGAGGCAGAAATGCCCACACGCTTTGGCTGCTCGTCATAATCGTGGTCTGGGACATACGGCAGACGCGCGCCGAACTTGCGGTTCGGCACATAGGACTGTCCGCGCGGCCGCTCGACCACAACTTTCTTCATGTCCGATCTCATACTCCTTCTTTCCAGGTATCGCCTGCGCGCTTAAGGCGCAAGCACGCTGTCCAACCGCGGCGAGCGGATTGGTAAGCGCTTTTGATACGGAATCCAGCGTTGTACACGACGCAGTTGCCGAGGCGATGAAGGCCCAAAATGATCCAAAGGCACGGTTGTTGCTATGTTGCGACGCTGATTAGCAGAGGCTGAAAGAAGGAGCGCTTATTGGAATAGCGCGGCGGTCGCCCAATAGCAATCGTGCCGGAGTTCCGGCGTCGATTGTCTATGCAGATTGAGATTTAAAAATCGTTTCATCATTGGGGCGAATGCCTCTGCGAGAACTAATATGCCATGAATCGCGCTGGAGGGAAAGAGGTTCGGCAAAATAAAAACAAGAATTTTCCCGCGGATTTGCGCGGATGAAACGCGGATAAAAGCCAAACAGAATTAATTCATCGGCGGCGATCTGCGCATTCTGCACTGCTTTATGTTCCCAACCTGGGTTCCAACCTATTGCAAGTAAAGCTCCTATTACCTCAGTAATCTTATCTTCCCTGGACTTCCAACATACACTTCACGGTCATGAGTATTGGACGCCGAATTTGGCTCTTGTTATTGCTGACCGCCGGGCTTGCCGCTTCATGTGAAGCGCGGCAGCTGGCCGTCATCGTGGACAAGACGAACAATACAGGCGGCCTCTCGACCATGGATCTGGCGAAGGTCTTCAAGTTTGACAGCCACAAATGGCCTGACGGCCGTCCGGTGATTCTTGTTCTGCGCGATCCTTCCACGCCGGAAATGAAGACGGCGATTGAGAAGCTCTATCACATGCAAGTGGACGAATTTAAGTCTCTGCTGGCGGCGCATGCCAGCGGCGTAATCATTGTGCGATCGGAAGACGAGCTTTTGAAATCTGTGGAAGCCATTCCCGGAGCGGTTGGGCTGGTGGACGTTTACTCCATCAATAGCCGCGTGAACGTTTTAAAGGTTGACGGCAAGCTTCCGCTGGAGCAGGGATATTTTCTGAAGGGCAACTAGACATAACTGCCGCGCGCTCGCATTGCTGCTGCCGGCAGAGGGGTTCAAGGAGTTACAGATGAAGCGGATCAAGGGTTCCACGCTGGCGCTGATCATTATCTTTGGGAGTTTTGGGCTGCATGCCTTTGCGCATGAAACTGCCAACGGCATGCATATCTCCACCAAGTCGCCGCAGGCGCATGTGTTCTTTGAAAAAGGCATACAGAAGATGGAGATGCTGCACACGCAGGACGGCCTGGATAATTTCCGCAACGCCGTGCAGGCCGATCCGCAATTTGCCCTGGGCCATATTTTCCTCACCTTTTTTTCACAGGACCCGACGGAACAGGTAGCCGAGCGTGAAAAAGCGCTGGCCACGCGCGCTTCCGCCGGTCCTGAAGAAAAACTGATCATCGACTGGCTTGCCAACGCGAGCCAGGCCAACTGGGTTCCGGCGATCCAGGCCATGAATGAAGCGCTCAGCGGCTATCCCAATGACAAGCATCTGCACTGGCTGGCCGGATGGTGGCTGCAACTGGACCGCAGCCAGTCACAGCGCGCCATCGCGATGTTTGAGCAGACCATGAAGATCGATCCGCAGTTTGCCGACGCTTATAACGAAGCTGCTTACTGCTACGCGCGGCAGAACAACTTTGACAAGGCATTTGCCGACATTAAGCGCTATGCCGAACTCGTTCCGAATGAGCCCAACCCGCAGGATTCTTTCGCGGAAATCTCGCGCATGTCCGGACGCTTTGAGGATGCGCTGACGCATTACCGCATGTCACTCAAGATCGACCCCAGCTTCCATGAATCACAACTCGGCTTGGGCGATACTTACGCGCTGATGGGCGACCAGCAAAAAGCCCGCGCGGAATATGCCAAGGCCATTGAAGTTGCGTCGCCGGTACAGAAAGTCGTGTGGTCATTGCAAGTGGCCGCAACGTATGTCCGTGAAGGCGACCTGGCCGCGGCCGACAAAGCTTTCAGCGCCGTTGCGGAGCAGGCCCACGCCAAAGATTTCGTCACCATTGAAGCTGAAGCGTATCGCAGCATGTCCTTGTATCAGCTTGAGGGCCCCGCGTCGCTGGCGCTGCTGGCCAAGGCTGAAGCTGCTCTCAAGGAAGTACATAAGGTCCCGCAATCGTTGCTCAACCAGGAACTGGCCCAGGTGCTTCGCACACGCGTGGAGCGCGCCCTGGCGGACAATAACGCCGAACTGGCCGCAGCCACACTCAAGCAACTACAAACGCTTTCTGAAGCCAATGATGCTGACGGCATTATCTCCGGAGCATTTCATGGCGCCGCCGGAACCATGGCGCTGACTGAAGGCAAATTTGCCGACGCCGTGAACCATCTGGAAGAAGACGATTCCAACGCCATCTCCATGCGCGCCCTGATTGCCGCCTATAACAAGAACGGACAGCAAGGCAACGCCACTCGACTGGCCGCCAAGCTGGCTGCGTTCAACATGCCGCTGATCGAACAGGCCGTGGTGGTGCCGGAATTCCGCAAACAGCGCGCCGCCATGGCGTCGAAATCCAATCCTGCGCTGGATCCGCGGGCGAAGTATCGCTAGGGCTAAGCAATTAGCAATTAGCAATTGGCGCTCAGCCAAACCAAAAACATTTTCAACCGACGTTAAGCAGATTTCCCGCCGCAAGGCGGGATTCTTGCATGTGGAACAACATCATCCTTATCTTCCTGCATGCCCTCAAGGAAAGATCCGGCCCGGGGTTTTGTCCCGGGCCGAATGCTAGTTGCGATGTAACCGGCTCTATTGGACGTTCAGGGTCGCGGTTGTCGAGTGGTTCAAACTGCCGCTGACGCCGGTGATAGTTATGGTTCGGGCGCCCCTGCTTGCGTTGCGGGCGGCCGTGACAGAGAGCGTTGAAGTTCCCGATCCAGTGACGGACGTGGGGCTAAAGGTTCCCGTCACGCGCGAGCCCAATCCGCTGACGCTCAGGTTTACTGTGCCGGTGAAGCTATTCACCGCGCCGATCGTCACCGTGTAGCGTCCCGTGGTTCCACGGGTCACGTTGAGGCTGGCGGGCGAAACAGAAATCGTAAAGTCCGGCGTGCCGCCCACTGGATTGACTACCAGCGTGACGTGGGTTGAGTGCGCAAGCGTGCCGCTGGTTCCGGTAATGGTCAGCGAGTAAGTGCCGGCCGGAGTGGTTGTGCTGGTGCTCACGGAAAAGGTTGAAGAACCTGAGCCCGTCACCGATGTCGGGCTGAAACCGCCGCTGGCGCCGCTGGGCAGGCCGCTGACGCTGAAGGTGACAGCGCCCGTAAATCCACCAAGGGCAGTCACGGTCGCAGTGTATGCAGTGCTTCCGCCCGCAGTAACTGTCTGCGAGGCCGGTGATGCCGTGATGGAGAAGTCAGGCCCGGTGGCGGCCGGCGGCGGCAGCACGCAATTGTTCGCGGCGTTGGAAAATTCCAACTGGATGGTGTACGCGGTGCCGTTGGCGGTGTACGTTCCTTGCTGGCCGTTGCAGATGTCGCCAATTTCGCCGTTGACCATGTCATACCAAGCCAGCGGCGGCGCAAAGGTGGTGGCGATGCCCACATCGGCGTCGGTGATCGCTTCCGTCAATTCGTGGCTGGTGACGGACGTGTAATTGCCGAACACTCCGGCGTTGCCGCATCCGCCGGTAGAGCAACCGCCGGTCTGCATATCCGGGTGTACGCCGTAAAGCACGTTCTTTCCATTCAACAGGGTCGAGGTGGTGCCGTGATAGGCGCAGAATCCGCCCGCCACGCAGCTTGACGATCCTCCCTGCGTGATGGTCTTTCCCGGCGGGAAAAAGATCATGTAAAGCGTGTTCACGTTGCCCGCGGCGTCAAGCACCGGAGCCGGCAGGTGTCCCGCGGTGATCTGGGCCAGAAGTTCCGACTGGATCTGCGTGTCGGAAATGGTGGAGCCGTTGTTGCCGGCAGACGGAACAATCTGGAACAGTCCGTCAAACGTGCCATTGCCAATCGTTTGATTGGTGCCGCCGGTCGCCGGCGTGTTGTACTGCGTCAGCAGTGAGGTGTAGCCGCTGTTGGCGCCGGTAAGGTCACCATAGAACTGGCCCATCGTGGGGTTGGTTGTTCCGGCAACCTGCGCGTTGTAAGAGCCGCTGCCGTACAGCACCTGCACCACGTGGACGTTCGAAATCACCGGTCCGCCAAAGTAACTCAGGTGCGCGCCGGCGGGGGCCGCAAATCCAACGGCGGCATTATTGGCACTATTGGGATCGAGCACCGGCACAATGTGCAGCCGGGGCCGGATAGGCACGGTCGAACTCTGTGCCAGGGCGGACAAGGCGCTGAAAATGACCAGGCTTGCCAGACAAAAAACTATCCACGCGGGGTGACGTGTTCGCTTAAACATTCATGATCTCCTAAGCCGTAAATTCCTGAAAGGGATGAGGCCAAGCCTTGCCGCGAACTATGAATGTATGAAATCCCAGCGACGAACGAGGGTGTCTGGAGTTTACTAACGAGCAATGCTGGATGCAAAGGGAAAATCGCGGTCGATTTTCCCATAACCCATCTCCCAACGATTCCATCTCCTTGCTTATCTGGGACACACATACTCCTGCCAGCGTCCGATCTTGGCTCTCCTCCGTGTCTCAGTGCCTCCCATGAATAATGTCTACTCAAAAATTGTTTTGGCTGGGTTTAGGCAGCCAGGGTAAAGCTGGGAAAGTCTTCGAAGACCCACTGGTTTTTCAACGTGTCATACACGAT
>JBAVUZ010000795.1:0-6825 GCA_049697035.1 Candidatus Angelobacter sp.
CTGTTTATTTGCCAGTTCAGTTTATTGTTTATGACAAGGACTGCAACAGGACTGGGTTGGATCCGCAAACCATCCAGGGGAAGATCAGCCAGGTAGTTGGATACAGAGGCACAGTGGATTACTTCAGTGAGCCAAGAGGGCATTTTCCGGGAAATATGGAACTACTGAAGCAGATCACCCAGGGCCGTTAGAAATGGCAACGGCATTCCACGCCGTAGAGGTTCGACGAATCGAGTGTGAATCGACGCTTATTGCCCCTTACTTATGCGCCCCTACTTCGGCTCCAGCCTTAACTCATGCTCCTTCGTCGCCTGCACTCCTGCATCGGTAAATGCCAGCGGGAAAGTTTTGTTGTTGTACCAGGCGTCCCAGTGGTCTGTGTAATGCGGGCTGAAGGGCTGGCCGGATTCGCCCAGGACGATATTGAAGGTTGACGCGTCAAGGTTGGAGAAATCCACGGTCATGCGTTCAGACGGGCCAAAGCCCCGGCCCACCTGCTTGACGGTATAGCCTCCGCCGGATTGCGGCTGCGTGCCCGGCCCGGCAACGCTCATGTGTCCGTGCAGGATAGGCAGGCCGTTGAACACAGGATGGCTGATCGACACGGGATAAACTTCGCCGTACTTCCAGGTCTTCAGGTCGGCGGGCGCGTCTTTGAGCGCTTTTTCCACGGCGGCGGTCAGCACGTCATTAAAGTTGTCATATCCCGGAGGCAGCCATCGCGCGGGCTGGCTGGCGATGATGTTTTCCAGCGCCACTGCGGCCTCTGACCATTCGTAGTTGTCGGCGTCATTGCCCAGCTTGGGATCAAGCAGCATCTCCCACAGGTAGCGGCGCGTACGGACTTCAATAGTCGGCGCTACGGCGTCGGCCAGCATGCGTCCGTCCCAGCCTCGCATCAGGTCTGCGGCACGGCGCGTGCGATCGGTGGCTTTGCCGCTGTGGTCAATGGCGTAAACCATCTTGTCCGCAAAGAAGCGGTCGTATTCTGATGTGATGTCGGTCTGCAGGGCCAGCATGTCCGCCGGAGAAAACTTTTTGTCCGTCTTCAGAACTTTATAGATGCGTTCTGTGCGATACGGCGGGAACCACTGCGTCGCCAGCTCATACGGATATCCCGCGGGCGTGATCTTGGCGTTGGCCGTGGCGATAATCCCCGACGGCGGATTGTAGAGGCTGGGCAGCTTGTCAAAAGACAGATAGCCGGTCCAGTCATGCTTGCCGTCCGCGCCATTTACCGGCACCGTGCCGTCACCCGCGGCGCGAATGGGTACAAAGCCCATGGGCTGGTAGCCAATGTTGCCATCGACATCAGCATAGACAACGTTTTGTGAGGGCGTGGCAAATACAGAAAGCGCTTTGCGGAACTCGTCCCAGTTTTGCGCGGAGTCAAGCTCGAAGAGCGGCACGCTGATGGCATGCGGATCATAGACCAGCCAGCCCAGCGCAATCTGCCGCGTCTCTCCGTGCAGCAGCGGCGTGATGATTGGCCCGTGCCGCGTGACCGTGACATCAAACGGCACGTCGGGCTTGCCCTTGACGTGAATCACCTGATGATCGATCTCAGGTTTCTGCCAGCCGGTGGGCGTTTGATATTCACCGGCGGCGTTGAAGTTCTCGATAAACAAATCCTGCACATCAGGATTGAGATTGGTAAATCCCCAGGCGATGCGCTGATTGTGTCCCACGGTGATGAAAGGCACGCCGGGCAGGGAAAAGCCTTCAACATTGAAATCTCCGGAGAGGAGCTGCACTTCATACCACACGCCAGGGACTCGGTGCGGCAGGTGCATATCGTTGGACAGCAGCGGCTTGCCGGAAACTGTGTGCGCGCCGGAAAGCACCCAGTTGTTCGATCCCGGCAGGCACGCTTCGCAGGAGTCATCATTGCTGTGTGGCAAAGATCGCGGCGCAATCGGCGACAGCCGGCTGGTTTTTCTAAGGATATTCGGCGGTGGATTTTGTATTCGATCCGAGTCGTTGCCGGTGCCGGCTTCGCTGGCCGGCGGATGGTCATGCCATGAATCCGGCGGATACAAATCCGCCATCAGCTCCGGAGAAAGCTTTGCGCCGATCTTCTCTCGCCAGTATTCGGTTTCATACTGCGGGTTCAGCAACTGGCTCATGCCAATACCGATGAGCAGCGAGTCCGCCGTTGTCCATGGCCGCGGCTTGTAGCCAAGCAGGGTGAACTCCATGGGGAGCTTTTTACTGTGCTCGTCGATAAAAGTGTTTACGCCCTTGGTGTACGCCTCAAAGAATGCGCGGTCGCGCGGCGTGAGCTGTTGCGTTACGCGCTCGGCAATCACGCGCAGGCGCATGGTGCGCTGTTGCTTGTCGTAGTCCACCCAGGTCTGGCGCGGACGCACTGCCCCAGTCGCGCGCGAAATCGGCGCTGGCGGCACGCTGGAACCGGGAAAAATCTCGGCCATCTCACCGCCCACGGCGCGACGAGTGAGGTCCATCTGCCACAGGCGGTCTTGCGCGGTCACATAGCCTTGGGCGAAGAACAGGTCTTGCAGATTTGCTGCGGTAATGTGCGGCACGCCATGCGTATCGCGCACCACTTGCACGGGCGACTGCAATCCGGCCACGCTGATGGTGCCATCGAGCTGCGGCAGGGCGGAGCGCGCGCCGTTGTAAAACCAGAGAAACGCCAGGGTCCCGGCAACGATGACGAGTAGGAGAATCCATAAGATGATCCTAAAGGCGACGCCGAAAAAACCTTTGCGTGCGGCAGGAGCAGCAACACTTGTAGCCATGGGCCACGATTTTACGGGAACGGGAACTCAGACCACAATCTATCGTTGCGCGACGAGTTATAATGAAAATGAAATTCATTTTCATTTGGCATTTATTTTAGGGACTGAGATGCTGCAAACACGGATTGACGATCATGCGCCGACATCGCGCGAATCCATGCGCGAAGCGCAGGAAATCTTTTATAAGCACCTGAAACGCGTCGGGCTGAAGCATACTGATCAGCGCGACACGATCCTGCGTACCTTTCTGGAAACGCGCGACCATCTCTCCACCGACGAGCTTTTCCGCCTCGTGCGCAAGAAAGATGCCAAGATCGGTTTTACCACGGTTTATCGCACGCTCAAGCTCCTGGCGGAATGCGGCCTGGCCAGCGCCGTCCCGTTCCCAGACGGCATGGCGCGCTATGAGCACCAGTTCAACCGCCGCAACCATCACCACATGGTCTGCACGGAGTGTGACGCGTCGGTCGAGTTCTTCTCGCCGGAGGTCAACAAGCTGGAAGAAGAGATTGGACGCAAATACCATTTTGACGCCACACGCCACAACTTCCAGATTTATGGTGTTTGTGAAGATTGCCGCAAGAAGAGCCGCCGCGCCGTTCAGTCCTAAGGAGTTATCGTTTAAGATTCGTCTTATTGCTTCTTTGTAGACTCCGCCTGCCCCGGATCTTCTGCTGGTTTTCAGGAAATAAAAGATATTTATTTTCGTAAAAGACAAATGGCATCTTACGGATGCTTCCCTCATGGCTTAGAATGTTTCTACCCCCTCTATACACGTCATCGGCCAGAAGTTGGAGTTGAACAATGCGGCTTCGTTTGCCCAAGAAAGCGCCGGGCAGGGTTTCACCTGTGCAGCCTGCAAAAGCTTCTTCCAGCGGCGATCTGGGCAGAGTTGAAACGCAATATACCTCCATTGTTGAACAACTACCGCAGGCCATCTGGGTGGCTGACGCGCAGGGCGCCATCATTCATTGCAACCAGTACTGGCATAAGTTTTCCGGGCTGGATCTGGTGCAGACAGCCGAGAGTGGTTGGTTTTCCATTTTGCATCCTGAAGATCGCCCAAGAGCGCGGGCAAGCTGGCGCAAGCTGATCACCAGCGGCACGGCGATGCAGGGTGAATATCGCTTCCTTCGAGCGCGCGATGGCGAATACCGCTGGCATCTGGTGCAAGGCGTTTCCATAAAGGAGGCGAATGGGATACAGAAGATCGGAACGGCCGTGGACATTCACCCGCAGAAGGTCACCGAACTAGAACTGAGAAAAAGGGAAGAGCAGTTGAATCTGGCGATTGAAGCAGGACGGTTCGGCACCTGGGACTTTTTCCTTGATGGACGAAGATTCAGTTCGTCCTATCGCGCACGAGCCATGTTTGGCCGCCCGCCGGACGTTGAGCTTACCTATGACGAGTTTGTTGGCATGCTGCATGACGAAGACCGGACCACCCTTCGCCAGACATACAGCCGGGCCCTGGAGCCCGGAGGTCTCTCGGAGTTTGAGATCAGCTATCGAATCACGCGCCCGGATGGCGCAGTGCGCTGGATTGCCGCCAGAGGCAAGGGTGTATTTTCCGGCGTGGGAAGTGATCGCAAGCCTGAGCGATTGATCGGCACGGTGCAGGACATCACGGATAGGAAAACGGCGGAAAAAGCGCTGCGCGATTCAGAAGAAAAGTTCCGTACCGCCTTCCACTCCAACCCTGAGGCCATGACGATTACCACTCTGGCCGATGGCGTTTATCTGGATGTGAACGACGCCTTCCTGCGCGTGACCGGGTTTTCCCGCGACGATGTGGTGGGCCGCAAGTCTCTCCATGTGGGCTCATGGGTGGAGAAAGAAGACCGGGAGCGGCTGGTGCAGGTCTTAAAGACCAAAGGCAGCGTGGAGTTAATGCAAACCAGCTTTCGCAAGAAAAACGGAGAGGTTTTCTTCGTGCACCTTTCCGCCAGGGTCATTGAAATAGGCAAGCTTCAATGTGTGCTGGCCACAAGCCAGGACGTTACCGAACACATGCGCGTGGTGGAAAAACTCCGCCTCTCTGAAGAGCAGCACCGCTCCCTGATTGATCGTGCGCCGTATGGCATCTGCCGGATCAGCGCGCAAGGCCGCTTCCTGCTGGTGAATCCGGCAGTGGCAAGAATGCTCGGCTATGAGAACCCATCTGAGTTGCTCGAACTCGATGTGGCCAAGCAGGTTTATGAAGATCCGGCGGAACGTGCGCGCATCATCGCCACGCTGACGCAGGACATGTCCAAAGCGCCGCCTATTGAAACCCGATGGAAGCGGCAGGATGGCCGGACCATCACAGTGCGCCTTGCCGGCACTCCCATCCGCGACAGCCAGGGCAGGTTGCTGCACTCTGAGGTGTTTGTTGAGCGCGTGGCCGGGAAGTGACTGCGCGCGAGCTTTGACCGGGTGCAAGAGCCGCGCGCCGGCAAGCCTGGTCCTGTTGCGAAAATCCTAACCGGTACAATGCTCTTGTGATCACCCTGCGAAACTATCAGCCAAAAGATTTTTCACCGCTGCTTGAGATCGATCAGTCTTGCTTTATTGAAGGCATTGCCTATTCCAAAGAGGAGATGCGTTATTTCCTCGGCATGCCCACCGCTATCACGCTGGTGGGTTTGCAGGATGAACAGGTCATGGGCTTTGTGATTGCAGACCGCTTTCGTCCGCGGCGCGCTTCGCGGTCGATGGGCAAGATCATCACGATTGACGTAGCGCCGCAGGCGCAGCACAGCGGCGTGGGGACCTTATTAATGTCTGCCGTTGAAGGCGAACTGAAGCAAGCAGGATGTGACTATGTGTCCCTTGAGGTCGCTGTCGATAACGAACCCGCGCTCAAGTTTTACAAGAAACATGGATACTCCGTGCTGAAAACGCTGCCGCGCTATTATCTTGATTCGATTGATGGGTTGCTGATGGGGAAACGGCTGTGAGCTTTCTGCATGTTAGAATCGCGAGTTTGACAACGACCGTTCATGCCTACTCGTACCCCTCTCCGAATCGCCATTGATAGCGGCGGCACCTTCACTGACTGCGTGTGGCTGCAGGATTCGACGCTGCAAATCCTGAAAGTTTTTTCCACGCCCGCTGATCCATCCAAGTCCATTGCCGATGCGGTGAACAGGATCGCCGGCACTGCGCAGGATATGGTTGTGCTGCACGGGACTACCGTAGGGACAAACACACTTCTACAGCGCAAAGGCGCGCGCGTGGCTTTTGTAACGACGAAAGGTTTTGAAGATTCAATCGAAATAGGCCGCCAGCAGCGCCCCAAGTTGTACGACTTTTTCTTTGAGAAGGATCCAGCGCTTGCTCCTGCTGAGTTGCGCTTCGGTGTGGATGAGCGCACTTCGGCCGAAGGCACAATCCTGCGCGCGCCCACAGCAGCGTCGTTAAAGACTCTTACCGCGCAGATCGCTGCGCAAAAGCCGCAAGCCATCGCACTCTCTTTATTGTTTTCGTTCGCGAATCCGGAGAATGAAAGAGCCGTGGTCGCCGAGCTGGCCGCGTTGAATATTCCTCTCTCTGTCTCTCACCTGATCCTGCCGGAGTTCCGCGAGTATGAGCGCGCCAGCACGGTGCTGGTGAATGCGTATTTGCAGCCGGTGATGCAGAGTTACTTGCAGAAGCTGGAAGAAAGACTGTCGTCGGGGCAGGAACGAGCACAGGCAAGAGTGCCTGTGCCACAAAATCCTTCGTCGCGGGCGGGGGCGCCTGCGGTCCACTCACAAATTTTCGTAATGCAATCCAGCGGCGGCATAACCGCGCTGGCCACCGCGGCGGAGCAACCTGTACGCACGGTGCTCTCAGGGCCGGCGGGCGGCATTGTGGGCGCAGCGGCGGTGGCAAAACGCAGCGGCTTTGATCGCATCATTACTTTTGATATGGGCGGCACTTCTTCTGATGTCGCGTTGATTGACGGCCAGCCCACCACAACCAATGAAGCTGATGTTGCTGGATTGCCAGTGCGCGTGCCCGTTCTCGATATTCACACGGTTGGCGCGGGCGGCGGATCGCTGGCGCGCTTTGATGCCGGTGGCGCTTTGCGTGTGGGGCC
>JBAVUZ010000796.1:0-2637 GCA_049697035.1 Candidatus Angelobacter sp.
CGGGCAGCCCGGGACCGGGGGTGTCTGCGACGGCGTTCCAGCTACGTAAAGGTTCGTGCCGTTGATGAGCCCCACGGTCGCACCAGGAACGGAAATCGGCAGTACTGGAGCGAAGGTGGCCGTGGGATTTGTAAAATCGGCAAAGGTCACGCTGGAGTTGGTGCCACCGCATTCAGCGCCGCAGTTCAGGATGAACGCCTGCGTCTCACTGCCGTTGAATACGGCAGTAACAGGCTGGTCAAGATTCACGGCGTCGGTAACAACCTGGACGGCTGAGGTGGCGGTATCGACCACAAAAAAGGTATGGGTGTTGGGCGGAACCTGGCCTTGCGGATCGGGGAAAACCAGCAACTTGGTCCCGTTGGGACTCATCACCAGACGGCGGGCATTGCCGATGCGAAGGACAGGGCGCGCGACGCCGGTGGTTGTGTCAACGGATTGCACAAAGCCAAAGTTGCGCATGGCTGCCCAGGCATTTTTGCCGTCGGGGCTGATGGCAATGTCAAAAGGCTGATCGCCGATGGGCGAGATAAAAGTTACGGCTTCAGTTTTGTTATCAATGACCGTGATCAGGCTGCCGGAGTTGTCCATGGCGATGGTGGTCACGCCGGCTGTAAGCATTTTGGTGGGAGAGGAGACGCCCAGAACTTTCGTGCTAAGCAGGTCTTTTTGCGCATCCATCACGGTCACCGTGCCGGCGGTCGTATTGGAAAGCAATACTCTTTTTTTCAATCCGGTTGGCTGGGGCGCGTTATTGCTGGTGCTGGAACCGCAACCGGCCATTGCCAGAGCAAGACTTGCAACCAAGAAGTGTGAAAGATAGCTGTTTCGCCGCATTCTTTATTAGACCGTTTCCTCTTACGAGCCGCGCCAAATGATGTTGAAATCGCGATTATAGCAGAGCCACTTTAAGTGCTTTGGAGCTTCCTTCCGCTTGCTGATCGTGCATTTACCGCACATTGCGCGCCGGGACAAGAATCTCCTGGGCAATCCCCCAGAGTTCACTCTGGGCAATCCAAAGAACGCACCGGAATGCGCTCCATGCAGGAAATCTTGCCACTCCCTGCGGACGCATGGCGTTGAAGGAGCGGGCTAAGGTATTCTGAAGCTGACAATGCCGAACGATCTTCTATCCCGGTTGAAACAAGGTCCCGTGCTGTGCGACGGCGCAATGGGCACGCTGCTCTACGCCAAAGGCGTGTTCATCAACAAGTGTTATGACGAGCTGAATCTTACGCAGCCGGACCTGATCCGCGGCATCCACCAGGAATACATGAATGCCGGGGCGGAGATTATTGAAACCAATACTTTTGGCGGCAACTCTTTTCGGCTGGCCCGCCATGGTTTAGCGGACAAGGTAGAGGAAGTCAATCGCAAGGGCGCGGAGCTGGCGCGCGAGGCCGCGGACGCTTTCAACCTGAAGAAAGCCGCCAACGTTCTGGTGGCGGGATCGATTGGGCCTCTGGGCTTGCGCATTGAGCCGCTGGGCAAAACTTCGCGTGAGGAAGCCCGCGCTTCATTTCGCGAGCAGATCACGGCGCTGGTAGCGGGCGGCGTTGACGTGCTCATGCTGGAGACGTTCGGCTATCTGGAAGAACTGCATCAGGCGATTCTGGCCGCGCGTGAAGTTGCTCCGGACAAGCCGCTGGTGGCGCAAGTCACAATCGACGAAGACGGAAACTGCCTGGATGGCGCCAGCCCGGAAACTTTTACCTCCAAGCTGCATGACTGGGGCGTGGACGTGATTGGCTGCAACTGCAGCGTTGGCCCCGTTGCAATGCTGGAAGCGATTGAGCGTATCCGTCGGCTCACGGACAAACCGCTGGCCGCGCAACCCAACGCCGGAATCCCGCGCAGCATTGAAGGCCGCAACATCTATCTGTGCTCGCCGGAATATATGGCCAGCTACGCACGCAAGTTTGTAAACGCCGGAGTGAACCTTGTGGGCGGATGCTGCGGAACTACGCCGGAGCATACCAAGTCAATGAAATCGGCGCTGCGCATGTCCGATGCCAAGGGCAGGCCGGGAGGCTTTCGGGTAATCACTGAAGCCAAGCGAGAATCCAGCATCACGCCTCCGCCTCTGGCACAGCGATCAAACCTGGGCAAAAAGCTTGCGGCAGGTGAGTTTGTAACGCTGGTAGAAATCGTTCCGCCCAAAGGAATCGACTTCCGCAAAGAAGTGGAAGGCGCAAAGTTTCTAAAAGCCGCCGGCATTGACGCCATCAATATCCCGGACAGCCCGCGCGCATCTGCCCGCATGAGCAACATGGCGCTTTGTCTTCTGGTGCAGCAGCAGGCAGGGATTGAAACGGTGCTGCACTTTACCTGTCGTGATCGCAACGTGCTGAGCATGCAGTCTGAGCTGCTGGGCGCTTTCACCACGGGATTGCATAACCTGATCTGCATTACCGGTGATCCGCCCAAGCTGGGCAACTATCCTGACGCCACCGCGGTGTTTGACGTGGATGCGATTGGCCTGGTGAACATTGTGCGGAACCTGAATCACGGGTTGGATGTTGGCGGCAATCCGATTGGCTCAGGAACAAAGTTCCTGATTGGCGTGGGCGCGAACCCTGGCATTGTGAATATTGACGAAGAAGTGCGCCGATTTGAATACAAAGTGGAAGCCGGCGC
>JBAVUZ010000797.1:0-5928 GCA_049697035.1 Candidatus Angelobacter sp.
GGACGCTGGTGCTGGCTTGATCCCAAGCTGGGCGCGATGCACGCGGTGGCGGAGTCGGCCCGCAACGTCTCTTGCACTGGAGCGACGCCGGTTGCAGCGACGAACTGCCTGAACTTTGGCAATCCGGAAAAGCCGCAGATCATGTGGCAGTTCTCACAAGTGGTGGACGGGCTGACCGAAGCCTGTACAGCTCTGGAAACGCCGATCACCGGCGGCAACGTGAGCCTCTATAACGAGACACTGGGCGAAGGGATTTATCCTACGCCGGTCATCGGCATTGTGGGCACGCTGGAAGACGTGGATGACGCGATGACGTTCTACTTCCGCCAGCCGGAGCGTGACGTGCTCTTGCTCAGCGGAGCTGCCGAATCGAAGAATGCCGAGGCAGAGTTTGGGTCTTCAGAATTCGCGAAAGAGGTCTTGGGGCAGATATGGGGCGTGCCGCCGGCGCTCGACCTGAAGCAGGAAGCGGCGCTGCAGAAGTGCCTGCGAGAACTGATCATGAGCCACGCGATTGAGTCTGCGCATGATTGCTCCGAGGGCGGCGTGGCGGTGGCCCTGGCCGAAGCCAGCTTTGTGAAGTCAAAGCCCGGAACGACTGCGCCCTACGTCGGCACGGAGATCGACCTTAACTCCAATGGTGTCTTCACGGAGGCGGTTTTGTTCGGTGAAACGGCCAGCCGGGTGGTGATAAGTTGCGACCCGAAAAAGGCTGCGATCATCCAACAAATAGCGGTAAGATGGGGCGTACGGGCGGACCGGATCGGGCGCACGATTCCTGAAAAACTGGTGATTTCGATTGACGGCAGGCAGGCGGTCTCCGCAAAGGTGTCTGATCTGCGCCAGGTTTGGGATACGGCGTTATTGAAGGCTCTGCACGCGGACGCGCCCGAACATCTGGTGCCGGAAGTGTTGCAGAAAAGCTGAAAAGAAGCAATTAGCAGCTAGCAATTGGCAATTAGCCAAAACAGAACCGGAAGACGAACCCGAGTTGTTGGAGCAAACTAACAAAAATGGCTTTCGACAAATTCAAAGACGAATGCGGCGTGATGGCGGTGCACAATCACCTTGAAGCCTCCACCATGGCGTACCTCGGGCTGCACCAGTTGCAGCATCGCGGACAGGAATCTGCAGGCGTGGTGTCGTCCAACGGCGAGCGTCTTTACATGCACAAGGCCATGGGCGAGGTAGCGGAAATCTTCACTGAAGATGTCCTCAAGAAGCTCCCGGGCAATCTTGCCATCGGACATACGCGTTACTCCACCGCCGGCGACTCAGCCGTGCTCAACGCGCAGCCCATCATGGTGGACTGCAACAAGGGCATGATCGCTCTGGCGCACAATGGCAACCTGGTAAATGCGAATGAAATCCGCAGCCGGCTGGAAGCGCAAGGATCAATCTTCCAGACCACCAGCGATACCGAAGTGATCGTGCATTTGATTGCGCAATCCAAAGAACACACGCTGCCGGAAGCCGCATGCGACGCCCTGCGCCGTATTGAAGGCGCGTTTTCCCTGGTGATGATGACGCGCGACCGCGTCTTCGCCATCCGCGATCCGCGCGGCTTCCGTCCGCTTTCCATGGGACGCATTCCCAACGGCGGTCCAACCGGCGACACAGTCGTGTTCGCCTCTGAGACTTGTGCGTTTGACCTTATCGGCGCTATCTATGAGCGTGACGTCAAGCCCGGTGAGATGGTCGTCGTCGGTCCTGAAGGCACTTTCTCACGCTACTTTGCGTCAGAGATGAAGCAGTCCGCCTGCATCTTTGAGCACGTATATTTCTCGCGGCCAGATAGCGTCGTCTTTGGACGATCCGTGCAAGCGAGCCGTGAAGCCATGGGCAGGCAGTTGGCCAAGGAATCGCCCGTCGAGGCCGACCTTGTTGTGCCAGTGCCGGATTCCGGCGTGGCCGCAGCGCTAGGATATTCTTCAGAATCGCTGCTGCCATTCCGCTTTGGGCTGATCCGCAACCATTATGTCGGACGCACGTTCATTGAGCCGGAGCAGCGCGTGCGCGACTTCGGCGTCAAGCTCAAGCTGAATCCCATTCGCAGTCTGCTCACCGGCAAGCGGATCATCCTGGTGGACGATTCCATTGTTCGCGGCACTACCAGCCGCAAGATTGTCCGCATGGTGCGCGATGCCGGCGCAAAAGAAGTGCACGTGCGCATCTCCTGCCCGCCAACAATTTCTCCGTGTTATTACGGCGTGGACACGCCATCCAAAGGCCAGCTTATTGCTTCCAACAAGTCGCTGGAAGAAATCCGCGACTACATTGGAGCCGACTCGCTGGCATATCTTTCTCTGGAAGGACTGCGTGCAGCCTGCGCTGAAGGCGAGAAGACGACCTATTGCTCCTCGTGCTATACAGGCGTCTATCCGACGGACTTTATTCCGCTCGACAAGATCCAGCCAGTGGCAGCAGAGAAGCCGTAAGAGGATATCCGCACAGCGGAGAATTTGGGCGCGGGCTAACGCTCTGCTATATTTCCTGTTGGATGGAACTGATCTCGCCGTTCGATTTCGTAAAGCGCAGTATCCTCGCGGTGCAGGAGTACACCTATCTTTCACTCCGTTCGCTCACAAATATATTTCGTACGCCTTTTTACATGGCGGATACCATCCAGCAAGCCGATCTTATCGGCGTGGGATCGCTGCCCATTGTAGTGCTTACCGGCATGTTTACGGGAATCGTGCTCGCGCTGAACACGGCAAAGACGCTGGAATCGTTTGGCTCGCTCTCCATGACCGGACGGCTGGTGTCCTTCTCCATGGTGCGGGAATTGGGCCCGGTGCTGACCAGCCTTATGGTGACCGGACGCAACGCTTCCGGCATGGCCAGCGAACTTGGCTCCATGAAAGTGACAGAACAGATTGACGCCATGCGCGCCCTGGGCACTGACCCTTACAAAAAACTGGTGACACCGCGCGTGATCTCAACGGTCTTCATGATGTTTTTTCTCACCATCATCTCAGACCTTGTCGGCCTGATCGGTGGATGGATCATTTCTTTTTTCATGCTGGGACTGGACAGTACGCAATACTGGAACAGCGCTTATCAGATATTGCATTATTCTGACGTGGTTACGGGCCTGGTAAAACCGGTGGTCTTCGGATTTATTATCGCCACCATTGGCTGCTATTTCGGCATGACCACGAAAGGCGGCACCCAGGGAGTGGGCCGCTCCACCACTGAGGCCGTAGTTTGGTCCTCCGTCCTCATCCTTGCCGTCGACGCCGTTCTTACGCAACTCCTGATCGTCCTGAGCTGATTCTCATGCCTCCGCTGGACAACGCCATTTCGCCATTCGACGAGGAGAACCTGGATACGGTCCACAAAGCCATCATCTTTGAGAACGTCTCCATCTGCTTTGAGGAAGCTCCCGTGCTGGATGGCGTCTCTTTTGAACTCAGGCGCGGTGAAACCAAGATAATTCTGGGCGTTGCCGGCTCGGGCAAGAGTACGATCCTGAAGCTCTGCCTTGGCCTGCTCAGGCCGGATAGCGGCAAAATCTATGTTCTGGGGCACGATATAACCACGATGACTGAGGAAGAATTATTTGATCTCCGCAGCAAGGTCGGCATCGTGTTCCAGGAAAGCGCCTTGTTTGACTCGCTCAATGTGCGGGACAACGTGGCTTTCCGCTTGCTGGAAGAGCACCTTCCTGAGGCGGAGGTGGAAAAGCGCGTGCGCGAGTCTTTAAGCTTTGTGGAACTGGAAGCCGCCATTGATAAGTTTCCGGCGGAGCTATCCGGAGGGATGCGGCGCCGCGTGGGAATTGCGCGCGCCATCATTACGCAGCCTGAAGTGCTGCTCTATGATTCGCCCACGGGCGGCCTGGATCCGATCACCTCAACTACCATCATTGAGTTAATCATGAAACAACGCGACGTTTTCAAGACCAGCGCGTTGATGGTGACGCATCGCCTGCAGGATGGCTTTACATTGGCCACACACTACTTTGACCCGGCCACCAAACACATGAAGCCTTCCGACGGAAAACCCTCACAGGACATCCGCACCAGCTTTATGATCCTGCGCGAAGGTAAGGCCGTGTTTGAAGGCAGCGCTCATGAATTGGGCCAGGTGCAAGACCCGTATATCAAGGAATATATTTCGTAGTTCTAGCCGATGCTTTAGCCAGCCCTGCGCGATCTTGCTTCCAGCAATGCGTTTGCTTCCTCGAACCGGCGGGCCATCTTCTCGCCACTGCATTGCTGCTCCAGTAGCGTTTCCGCGTCCCACTCACTGCGCGGAACGCCAAAAAAATCTCCGCCATAAACGTGGAGCGCGCCGGTCAACCTTGGAATGGGATTGCTTACAGAGTGGATGATGTCACGGCCCAGCGGCTCAGCGTCCTTTTCGCGTAACGCCCGCGCGCCCGCGGCCTCAACCAGGCCATTGCTTCCCGGTACACGACGCCAGAAAATGTTGTCTTCGCGACCGGTGTAGAGACCAATGATGGCCCACATCTGATGATTGTGCGGCAGCAGATTCATCCACGGCGCCCAGATCACGTTCAGGATCGTAAGATCGTCTGAGCGATAAAGGGTCTGCATTTCCGCCCGCTTCGGTTCTCCGATCGCCTTGAGTACGTCGCCCGGCGCTGATACCGCACGGCGCACCACTTCCTGAACAGCCTGTTGCGACCGGTCCTGCCGCAGTGCCGCGCGGCAATCGGAGACGAATTGGTCAAGCTCAAACACAACTATTTTCCGGCTTTGGCCGCCGCTGCCGCCTGCGCGCGACGCGCTATCAGCCGATCCTGCAGCCCTTTGATGCGCTTCTTCGCTGCCGGCTTTGATGTCAGCTTTTCCAGGTGCGAGAGAAACTCAGGATCAACCTGGTCTTTCCGCGCCTGCGCGATATAGTCGCCAAACTTGGCCCACAGGAAATAGGGCTCGCCATTGCACTCGAAGAACAATTCTTCATTCACCGCGCCGCGCAGCACCATGGCGGCAACCATGTTCCAGTAGGTCATCACCTGGCGGAAGAATGCATTCGGTTCGGTGCCATAGCCTGTCACCACGGCCTTGAATTCATCGTAATTCTGGGGCCAGAACTCTGAGATCACGTATTTTCGCGCGGCCCGCATCACCGGCTCGCGCCGAAGGTCGTAAATCTTGAGAATTAATTTTGCGTCTTCAGCTTTTGCTTTCGCCATAATTGCCTAGCTCCTGATTAAACAGCTTCTCTCTGTGTATCGTCGCCGCTCTTGCCTTGCGTCATCCATTCCGGCGTGGGAATGGATCGCGAGTAATCGCACTTCACGGCTACGGCGGCGGGCTTAGCTTCTTCGGCCGCAGCGGTCCCTTTCTTGCCGCGTTTTTTTGGTTTAGGCTGCTCTTCTTCATCCGCGGACTTCTTGCTGTTATTCGGGCAAACCAGCAGCGAGCCTGATTTCAAATGCTTTTCCAGCAGATACGGGCTGCCACACTGCGGACATGCTTCCGGCACCGGCTTGTAGGCCGATGTGAATTCGCAGTTAGGATAATTTGAGCAGCCATAGAAGGTGTTGCCGCGGCGGCGCGCCTTCTTTTCCACCAGTTCGCCATCCGCGCATTGCGGGCATTTCACGCCTATGAAATTCTGCTTGATGTATTTGCAATCCGGATAGCCGCTGCATGAAATGAATTCGCCATAGCGTCCGTGGCGCAGCACCATGTTGCGGTTGCACTTGGGACAGAGTTCTTCCAGAGGGACATCCGGCACGCGCTTGCCCTGGTCGAGCCGGCGTGTGGTCTTGCAGTCGGGATAACCGGTGCAGGCCATGAATTGGCCAAAGCGTCCGCGCTTCAACACCATCACGCGTCCGCAGTTCTCGCAGTATTCATCCTGGCCTGTCTCCGGCATTTCTGCGCCGTCAAAATCAGGGAGGTTGACCGGATTCTCTTTGGTGAACGTGCAGCTCTCAGGATCATCCTT
>JBAVUZ010000798.1:0-4532 GCA_049697035.1 Candidatus Angelobacter sp.
CCGCGCATAGTAACAATCATGATCGACGGCGTGGAACACGCGCAGCTCGATTTGACACAAAAACACCAATTGCAGGTTGGCCTTAACGCAGGCGCCAGTCTGATCGAAATACGCGGAAGAGACGAACGCGGCGACCTCCTTTTGGCCACTCACTTCATTCCCTACGTAAATTACACTTTTGAGTCCTCAAGGGGAACAGCGAAACTTGGGGCGGGCGAACTGGAATTCAAAGTCATACCCGTTGCGACAGTGGGACAAAGGCCGCTTCAGGCTATATTGAGCCTGAATTATCACGCCCGGTTCCAATGGACTCGTCCACTGATCGCTTGGCGCGAGTTCGCCAGCTTTCGGATAATCCTTCGTGCGTACGTTCTTGCAGGGTTAGCGATGGCCCTCATTGGCTGGGGAGTTGCGGGTGCGTTCTACTCGCACAAGGTCAAAGAACTTGAGCAAAATCTCGAGCTTGCGCGTCGAAATCAACAGCAGTTGTCGCCGACAGCTGCTCGGGCGATCATTTCCTACGCTCTGATTCGAGATGATCAGAGGGTCCGCGGGACCGAGACGATAGGCATCCCTGAGATTTCATTGCATCTCCATTCGCCGGCAATTAGCCTTGAACTTCCAATCACCTCGACAACAGGCATTCCTATCTACAGTGCTGAACTAAAGACATTTACAGGGGATCAGACGCTGATGACACAGAACTTTCTCCAGCCAACACGGACCGACAGCGGCTCGGTTGTGGAGATCGTGGTTTCAATCGATCTGTTGAAAGCCGACACCTACTACACCATACATTTGCATTCATCCGGCAGAACCGATCGGTTCACATTCAAAGTGGTTGATAACCGATAGCCATTCTTAAAAAAACGAATGCTTAGTAACGCTCATTTTCTCGGCTTCCTACCATAGATGTTCTGCTCCGATAGCGACACCCGAATTCAAGTCTTTCGCAACATGCGACGCGACGCATCCGAGGATGTTTGTCACAGTCAATTCGCAACCGGCTAAGTACCAGTACGGTGACCGGAACTGTGACCTGTCCCGAATCGTCCCCCCTGATTCTGCGGTAGGCCCGTCAAACAGCACTGCGTGGGAGGTCATACACAAGCAAAACGGGCAGCGGCCGGTGTTTGAGCACCGAACGCAGCCCTAAACCAAGTCGTCTAAAAGGAGAGGCAACAATGGCTGCAACTGACGGTAACAACAAATTGCTCATTTATCACACTCTCTACCGCCTCAACCTGTCATTCTCAAACATTGTCGCGCACTGCCGCACGTTGCATGAAACAGGGGGCTTCACATCGAAAAAGGCCCGGCTTTTCCAGGGATATGCCCAAGAGCTGCAAGCTGAAATGAACCAGGAACTGCTAGACACGATGCACACCGCTGAAATGGACGATTGGGGTCGGTTCGGGAAAATTCGCCAAGCGGAGGAAAAGCGGCTCAGAGATCCCGATGATGTGTTCATTCATGCCGAGGAACGCAAGCGGGAGCTCCTCAAAAAGCGCAAGAAATAAAGCTCAGTAAACAATGGACTATGACCCGCCGAAAGGCGGATTCCCTTTACTGCAAGCCCCAATTGGTCAGTCCCAATCTTTCAACCAGCGTCGTGTGATAACAATCGTCTTGCGCCATGCTCGTCAGCGTTAGACTTCAGTCACTTATGGCGAGAGAAACCTACAAGCAAGCCTATGCCGCAGCCAAGCTGGACCTGTTGTCCGCCGAGAGACATCTGGGACAACAATACACTGCACCGGAAGCTCTTGCTGGTGAGAGCGCAGCTCATTTTAGCTTCGAAATATTCAGTCCATGCAGCGGCTGATAACTGACCTGCAGCGAGACGCCTACACCTGTTTTTGGTGTGGCAGACAACAATGGGAAATTCCAATGCTCATACTTGGCCGCGGCGGTAAGGACCACGCTGCCCATTTTAACCACGGTACCGCTCAGGTCAAAGTCCCGCAGATAACCCCCCTCCAGAAATTCGGGGTTCACGTGCTGGTTGCGGTAATGGAACTGCAAATTGTCGCTGGCGCTGAAGCGGTAGGTCGTCCAGAGGTTCAGGCCGCGGCCTTCGCGACCGATGGCATTGCCGATAATCTGCCCATAATTGGTGTAGCCGCTCAGATAATGAGTATTAAAATAAGCCACCCCCACGCCTCCGAGGCTGGGTATATCGGTATAAATGCCCTCAGCGCGCAGATCGACTTTCGGAAGCCCCGGGACCCGGGGTGCATAGAGTCCCGCACGGAAGGACGATTTGCGCGGAAAAGAAATGGGCGAGTATTCGTCTTCCGTGAAGGAATCACCATAAAAGGTAAGCCAGTCGCGCAGCCCAGGGACACGATAGGACCAATCAAAAGCCGACCGCCGGTCGCCTGGATCATTGGGCAGGCCGGGAACAGTGTTCCCGGTTGGTGAAAAGCTGCGCAACAGGTTATGGAGAGTCAGGGGAAAACCCGGTCCGCTTAATACGGCTGTCACGCCAAAACCGAACTCCAGGTTACTTGTCGGTTTGAACGACAGCTTCAGTCCCTGGACAAATGGATGCGGCTGCAAGGGAGCGCTAACCACAGTTCTTTTTCCCGTGGTGTCCAGGAGAGCCACAAATTGCTGACCTTCGAGTGGCGCCCAAAACCCTTCCAGGCGTAGGGCCCCAATGATCCGGAATATCCAAGGCAGCACGAAAGGTTTTGCCCGTGAGATGCGAAGCATTGGAAGAGGTTCCGCATTGTTACTCCCCAAAAAGGGACCATCCGCCCCAGGCCCCCACCACAGAGTCTGATTGCCCAACGAGATCACGTTGTTGTGAAAAGTGAAAGACGCGTAAGCATCGAGCAGGCGAAAACGGTCCAGGGTGTCGGTACGCTGTGGCGGTGCAAACGGAAGGCCTTCCAGATTCGTGATTGCTTGTTGCGCGGACACACTCAACGGCGAAAGCGTTCCCGCATGCTGATATTCTCCCCGCACGTAAAAAGCCAGCGGCCCCACAACGGCCCGTACGGAGGCGCCGGTAACATCGTTCACACCTTCACCGAACGGGCGGCCGAAATCGTATGTGAAAGTTTTGGCGAAATGGTAGTCGTCAACTAGAGGAGGACCGGAAATGAAGCCAACTCGAGAATAAATGTCTTCGATCCAGAGGTCGGGCTGTGTTTGCTTTCGCTCCAATTCCGGTGCGAACTCCGCGGCCAGGCGTTTATACGTTATCGTCCACTGGCTTGAATCGTCGAGGTCAATTCCCTGCCCCGCTTCCTCCACCAGACGCGCGCACTCCGAACGGGTCCAGGGCCGCATTCCTGACTCAGCGGTATCGATATAACCGAGGGCCGCAAGCCGATCAATTTCGGGATAGACCCAGCTATCGATCGGCACGTAGGTTGTTCCGGTCTGCGGCGATTCGAAACGGCGCCCTTCGGAAAGAAAGTTCCCGTATTCGGACTCGTCGAGGTCCGTGTCATGATGCCGCGTAAATACCTGCCGCCCAATTAGCCATCCCAGCCCGCCCCCAACAACAACGTCGGAAGGAAAGTGCTTGCGGCCAGTAACGCGGGCGATACTCACGGCTGAAGCCGTACCATACGCCAGGGTCTGGGACAACCAGCCAGGATACTCATGCGCGATCACTGAAGCGCCAGTCCAGCTCAGCATCGAATGAAGCGAAGGAAACGAAGGGTCGCCGAAATCCTGGAAGAATCTTACCTGCCCACCAGTAGGTGTGGGGCGTTCCCTTCCGAAAACGCTTTTCAGGGCTTCTCCGACAACAAAGCTGTTGATCAGGGCCTCCCCGGTCAAAAGACCTGTCTCTTTCGACCGACCGGATCCGGTGAGGCTTCCCCACACATACATCATCGCTGGGACTCCGCCTAGGGCAATCGTGCCCCCCGTAGCAATGTTGTCGCTCCGGCTAATGGCGGTAAGGTTGGAATGCTCGCGCAACATGATGCTTCGATCACCGGCAATCAACACACCGGTACTCGCAGCCGTAGGCAAGAGCCAGGAAGCGTCACCGAGGCGCAGATGAAATGGAGATGTCCAAATGGCTTTCTGGTCTCCGGGGAGGTTTATGAATACTCTCTTCAATGACATTGATCGCAACGAAGGTTCTGCCTTACTTGAAGCCTCATTTTGTCCCCCGACTCCGAGATTTGGGGCCTCTGGCGGAATGCTGCTGTTAATGAGTGATAGGCAGCTTGCTAGGCCTACTGAATTCAAACACTCGGATGATTCTGACTGTTGTGCTCCCAAGCAGACCGAGGAGCCGAGGATCACGATAAATGCTTGTTTCAAAAGGAGTTTGAAGAACATTCTATATACTCGTGGCAATAGGTCCTCTATGAAAGTAGCTTCCCCGTTTTCGTACGCCATCAAATTATTATTGCTATGTAGGCGTTCGAAGCAGGCAACAATACACTTAATGGGCCGCGCTGCAGCCAACAAATGCAGATGACACAGACGGATCCAAGCATAGCCACAAGTCGAACAGCCAGCACCTTCAAGTTGGCCTATTAATCTTCTGCCGAGGACGG
>JBAVUZ010000799.1:0-2588 GCA_049697035.1 Candidatus Angelobacter sp.
CTGATTGTGACCACCGCTAGCAAGGGCATGGCCAATCTGATTGCAGTCGAGGCGTCCTCCGGAAAGATTATCGAGCTCACGAACGGGAAGCAGGCGGTGGAGCGCTTCCGGGCCACGAATGACGGTAAGACTTTGGTCGTGCTGATCTCAACACCGACGAACATCGGCGATTTATTTGTGCTGAACCACGGCTCGACCGCTCCGCCCCGCCAGATCACCCACATCAATCAAAAGCTGTTTTCGCAGCTTAACCTGACCGAGCCGGAAGAGATCTGGTACACGAGCTTTGACGGCAAAAAGATCCATGCTTGGATCCAGAAGCCGCCGGACTTTGATCCGACGAAAAAATATCCGCTGATCCTGAACATTCACGGCGGGCCGCATACGGCGTACGGTTTTATCTTCGACTACGAATTTCAATGGATGGCCGCTAAAGGCTACGTGGTCCTTTATCCCAACCCGCGCGGCAGCACGAGCTACGGGCAGCAGTTCGGCAACATTATTCAATATCACTATCCGGGCGACGACTTCAAAGACCTGATGCTTGGCGTGGATGAGGTGCTGAAGCGTGGCTATATCGATCCGAAAAAACTTGGCGTGACCGGCGGCAGCGGTGGCGGCTTGCTGACAGACTGGATCGTGGGCCACACAGACCGCTTTGCCGCAGCGGTGGCGCAGCGCGACATCGCGAACTGGGCCGCGTGGTGGTACGCCGCAGACTTCACCTTGTTTCAACCGTCATGGTTTAAGGCACCGCCGTTCCAGGACCCACAGGACTACGTGAACCGCTCGCCGATTACATACATTGAAAAAGTCCACACACCGCTGATGCTGGTGCTGGGTGAAGCCGACTTTCGCACGCCGCCCGCCGCCGGCGGAGAAGAAATGTTCCGCGCGCTCAAATTCCTCAAGCGTCCGGTGGTTATGGTGCGCTTCCCCGGCGAGTCACACGAGCTTTCACGCTCAGGGCAGCCATGGCACCGCGTGGAGCGCTTGGAGCACATCGTGGGCTGGTTCGATAAATATCTTCAAGGATTGCCGAAGCCAGAATATGACGACGTGGCATCCGGCGAAGTTAGCATGAAGCCGGCGGACTTGCCGGGTAAACACGATACGAGCAAACCAGCGGAGCCCGCGCCGCCAAAACGAAAGTAGAACGACACTTTAAAGGCGGTGAGCAGATTTCCCTCGCCGCCTTTTTTATTTGCCGGCCTGCTGCGCTTTGCTGACGTAAGTTGAATCCCAAATGATGCGCCAGGTTTTTTGCTGATCGTCAGATTGCTCCGCCATTTGCCGAACTTTGCCCGGCGAAAGCTCTGGCGAACCGGGCAAACAGACACTCAGACCACTTCTGTGAGCGCCTTTCACTCTAAGTTTCAGGGTCTAATTTAGGACAAGCTGTTTTTCAGGTTTGAATTGAGGTGGTGAACGTGAAATTTGCTCTGCGCAAGAGGAAGAACCAGACGTTCTTTGAACGGCACGGACTTACGGTTGTGAGCAGTTGCATTCTCCTGGCCTGGATCGTGCTCTATAGCGTGAGCGACGAGAAAAGACACATCGGCTCGTTTTTCGGCAACGCAATCGCTGATTGGAGCGGCGTTGTGGTGATGATTCTTGCCACCAAACATTTGTATGAGCGCGGATCGAGTGAGAGCAAAGAGCCGAAGGAGAAACTGACCGACCGCTTCCTGGAAACTTTGCGAGAACATTCATTAACAATCTTTCTTCTTGTCACCGGCATCGGATGGGTTCTTCTGTATGCCCATTCAGATTCCGAATCGAAATGGGGACAGGTTGTGGGCAACATAGTTTCTGAATGGACACAGATCCTTGGTCTGGTGCTGCTGACAAAAAAATTGATTGAAACAGGATCAAAGGAAAGCGATCGCGGCAAGTGATTTGCGAGGAGATCTAATTTGACCTCTTGTCATTGGTCGGGTTTGGCATCGGCTGCCAAATTTGCGCGAATCCTACAATAAACGTACAGTGCCTCCGGCTAACGCCGCTCTGCAAGCCCGGTTTGGAGGCACATGCTCAGCGTTTACACTCGGTATTATCCACCTTGCCAAGCGAAAGACTCCCGCTACCGTAGATGTCGTTGCCCCAAGTGGATCAGTGGCACATTACCGTCCGGCAACCAATTTCATGCCACACCAAGCAACGGATTTCCGGCACATCCGGGTGAACGGTACAGTGACCATCTGACCATCGCGCACCAGAATGCTTTTTATTTTCCATAACATCGATGCAAAATCAAAAGGCTGCTCCCATTTCAGATTCGGAATCTGAAGTCTCACCCAAATTCCGAAATAACACGCTGAATCGACGTTATTACAGGAAGGGCCGGAAAACACATTGTTTACAGTGCTGACTGCGCACATAATTCCACCCACCCGGGCGAAGCAAGGAGAAGGTTCGTCTGAAGGAAATGGGTCAGAAATGCGCTGGAAGCATCCACTCCGAATTGTCTTTTATTGCGAAAGTCCGCTTGCCGTGCGGTATCTAACGGGGCTATTGCCTGGAACCCAGACGTCAAGCCTGGCGCTCAGGACCACAGGCGACGAGGTCGTTCGAACTCATGGATCCGG
>JBAVUZ010000800.1:0-12929 GCA_049697035.1 Candidatus Angelobacter sp.
ATCGTGTATGACACGTTGAAAAACCAGTGGGTCTTCGAAGACTTTCCCAGCTTTACCCTGGCTGCCTAAACCCAGCCAAAACAATTTTTGAGTAGACATTATTCATGGGAGGCACGGAGACACGGAGAAAGCGACAGGGAAACGGATCCTGATGCCAGCGGTCTCTTCGTCAAATTTGTACAATGAGTGGCGTTAGTGGCTAGAGGTCGCTCAATGTTTGAAAAATACACTGAGAAGGCGCGGCGCGTAATCTTTTTCGCCCGGTATGAGGCCAGCCAGTTCGGCAGCCCTTATATAGAGACTGAGCACCTTCTGCTGGGGCTGCTGCGCGAGGATAAAGCCCTCAGCAATCGTTTTCTGCGCGGCCATGACGAAGTTGAAGCCATCCGCAAGCAAGTTGAAGATCACACAGTTATGCGGGAGAAGGTTTCAACGTCTGTGGATCTGCCGCTCAACAATGAAGGTAAGCGTGTGCTTGCTTACGCGGCGGAGGAAGCCGCGCGTTTATCGCACCAGCATATTGGGACCGAGCATTTGTTGCTCGGCCTGCTACGCGAAGAAAATTCATTCGCAGCGCAGCTTCTTAAAGAACGTGGCATTATGCTGTCGCGAATCCGTGAAGAACTGTCAGCGAAGGCGCATGAATCCCCAGCACCGGCGGTGGAGCGACAGACGTCCTCCTTGATAGCTCAATTTTCGGTGTCGCTCACCCGATTCGCCAGTGAGGAAAAACTTCTTCCTTTGATTGGTCGTGAGGACGTAATTGATCGCATCGTTCAGGTTCTTGGCCGTTCCACCAAAAACAACCCTGTGTTGGTAGGAGAGCCTGGAATCGGGAAAAGGACGATCGTGGAAGGCCTGGCGCAACGCGTTGCTGAGGGGGCAGGGCCCACATTCCTTGGCCCGGGGCTGTTCATAGCTCTCGATCTGTCTTTGGTCGTGGCTGCTGCTCAGCACAGCGCTCGATCCAGGGACTTTCTCAAGGCCATGGCGGCGGAGCTGGCAGTTGCCGGGGCTGGGACGATTTTCTTTGTCGATGAACTACACACGCTTCTTGACGCTGGACCAGCCACTGGAGCGCATGAGATCACACTGCTGCTCAAGAAGTCGCTCCTCAGCGGTGACGTGCGCTGTATTGCCTCAGCCACACCCGAGGAGTATCGTGCAGCGCGGAAGAAGGCCCGCTGGCTCGACCGATGCTTCATAGCTGTGGAGGTGCAGCCGGCAACGGAAGCCCAGACGATCAAGATATTGGAAGCGTCCAAAGGCCGTTTTGAAAAATTCCATGGCGTCCAATATGCAGAAGACGCGCTGACTGCTGCTGTGGTGTATTCCAATCGTCATATAAAGGATCGTTTTCTGCCTGACAAAGCCATTGACTTGATCGACGATGCGGGCGCCTTCGTGAAGATGCAGCGTGAGAAGGCGTCCTTACCAGACGACCTGAGAGAGTGCGAGAAACACATCAAGTTCATTGTGCACCAGATGGAAAATGCCATTGCCAGCCATCAATTTGAAAAGGCGCGTTACTATTCCGAGGAAGAGCGAAAAGAGCGGGAGAAACTGCGTGAGCTGCGGCAAAAATATAACGTTCAGAATCCGCAGGCCAGCACGGTCACGGTAGAGCATGTTAATGAGGTACTTGCCCGCTGGACGGGAATGCCGGTCACCGCAATCCGGGAAGATGATTTGTCAAATCTGGCCGTTGAAACGGAGCAACCAAGCACAGAAGCAACGCAGAGAAAAAAGCCAAAAGGCAAAAATCCTTCATGATCGGCCTTGTCAGCTTTTGACCCATGGAAGTGGAGCGACCTCAAGTGTGATGTTCCCGTCGCGTAAGGTTGCTTTCACGTCCGCCAGATTGCCAATGATTGCATGGGCGGATTGCAGTTGATCCGCCGGATAGGTGGTTTGCAGCGCAATAGCTTTCATCCCGGCAGACCGTGCCGAGGCAATGCCTGCCGGCGAATCCTCAAATACCAGACAATCCGCCGGCGCGAAGCCGAGCAATGCTGCGCCTTTAAAGAAAGGTTCGGGCGAGGGCTTGCCATGGATAACGTCATTGGCGGTGATCATGTGGCGGGGAAGCGGAATCCCGGCATAACCAAGACGCGCCACAGCTAATGGACGCGTGGCTGAAGTCACGATCGCAAAGCGGTCGGTAGGCAGGTGGACAAGCAGTTCCGCAGCGCCGGGCAGGGCCGTTACGCCTTCCTTGTCATCGATTTCCATCTGCTCCACCACAATATTTTCTTTTTCCGCGTTTAGCTCCGGAGCCACCGCGCGGATGGTTTCAATGCTGCGGCGACCATGGGCAAGCGGCGCGACGCGTTCTGAATCGAGCCCATGTTTGGCGGCCCAGGCGCGCCATACGCGTTCTACAGATGGAGTTGAATCCATCAGCACGCCATCCATATCAAAAAGAATTGCTTTGGCGGAGAAGATCATCTACCAGAATAACAGCACTGATTGTCATTGGCGGGCGACTGGTCTTAACAAAACAAAACGATCGCAAGTGCCGGGACTAAAGACGTGAAACCAGCTTGATACCATCGGATTCTGGACATAGCTTGCCGCTGGTAGGATAATCGCCCATAGCTGCTGATAAATCGAAGGTTGGATTTGTTTAGCTTTAAACATATCCAACGTTCAGCATTGGAGAGAGACACTTGAAAAAACTATCGTTTCTTGTGATGACATTCGCACTGATTTTTCTGTTGGGAAGCCCCGCGCTGGCGCAGCAATTTGATCTTTCGGCTGGTGTTTCCGGGTTGACCGGTCCATCCAGCACTCCCGATTTGCAAACCATCGGCGGTGGCGCCTATCCGACTTTTGGCCTCGATTTTCTTTTCTTTCACAACCTGGGAGTCGGATTTAACGCGGCTTTCCGCGCCAACCAGAACCTTTACCAGGGACAGTTACCGTTCCGGCCCTTTTTCTATGACGTGGATGCGGTGTATGCGCCGCCGCTGGGCAAGCGCGCGCAGTTGGAGTTCTCTGCCGGAATCGGGGCTGAGAGTGTCCGCTTTTACACGCCGACTTTCCAGTGCTCGTTCACCGGTTGCACGAATTTCGTGAGCAGCAATCATTTCCTTGGACAATTTGGCGCGGCGATCCGGCTGTACGTGACCCCCAAAATTTTCATCCGGCCTGAAGCGCATTTCTATGAAGTGCACAATAATGTTGAGTTCAGCGGCGCACGCGCATCCCGCTTTGGTGTGTCGATCGGGTATTCATTTAAGAACCAGGAGTAGTTCTGCAAAACATTGCGCTTAGGAAAGGTCCACCCGTCAAGGATGGGCCTTTCGTACAATAGGCCTCCTGCCAAACGGACATCAGACCTGCTGCTCATCCCTACTTAATCTTTGCCCCTGTCCAACGATACCGATTTAAAAACCATCCAAGTTGCTGGAGTAAAAAATGGCGACCCGGATTTTGTTCGTCGATGACGAGGCGGGGATACGCAACACACTGAAGCCAATCCTTGAACAGCATGGTTTTGAAGTGACTGCGGCAGCAACCGTTCCTGAAGCGCTGGAACACATGAACCATGCGACTTTCGATGTGCTGCTTTCAGATTTGAACATCGGGCAGCCGGGAGACGGTTTTACTGTAGTAAGCGCCATGCGCCGCGTGCAGCCGAAAGCCGCAACTTTCATCCTCACGGGCTACCCGGATTTTGATACCGCGTTGCAGGCCATTCGCAGCCAGGTGGACGACTACCTGCTTAAGCCTACGGACGTTCCCACGTTGATTCATACGATACAAAGCCGTCTCGCGAATCGCCGGCATGTACCTCCAGACAGGCCAATCAAACGGGTCTCAGACCTGATGGAAGAGAGCCTTGCGGAAATAACCAACGACTGGCTCAGGCTGGTGAAAGCGCATCACGAAATAGGGGCGATTCGAATCAGCGACAAGGACCGCATTGACCACTTGCCTCTGCTGATTGATGAAATGGCAAAGCGGGTAGATAAAGGTTCTGATATCACGACAGAACAGGCAAAGTCAGCAGCGGTAGCTCATGGAAAACAGCGAGCCATGCAAGGATACAGCATCCCGCTGGTGGTGATTGAAATGCGACTGCTGCAGCATGTTCTCTCCGCAGTGCTTCAGCACAATCTCATTCGCATGGACCTGAGCACGGTGATCGGTGACATGATGCTGGTGGGAGAAAGCCTGCAAGAACAGCTGGAATTCTCCATCCGAGGATTTCAGCAGGGCGCGCGCGAAGCAGCCTAATCACAGCTTATTTTTTTGGTGGAGCGATTTTGGGCTGCGGGATCACCGGGACGCATCCGCATTTGTAAATCATCATCGTCCGGATAAATTCGATCACGACGCTGCCATCCTGCTTGTAGCCGATTGTCCTGACCTTGACGATACCCACGTTCGGTCTTGATTTGGATTCGCGCTTTTCCAGAACTTCACTGCGGGAATAGACCGTATCACCTTCAAAAAGTGGATTCGGCAAGCGGACCTCATCCCATCCCAGATTGGCCATGGCGTTTTGTGATACGTCAGTCACGGACTGCCCAGTCACCAGCGCCAGGGTGAACGTGGAATCCACCAATGGCTTACCATATTCGGTTTGGGCGCTGTAAGCCGCGTCAAAGTGGATGGGATTTGTGTTCTGCGTGAGGAGCGTGAACCAGATGTTATCCGCGGCAATCACAGTGCGGCCCAACGGATGCTGGAAAACGTCACCTATTTCGAAATCTTCAAAAACGCGTCCCGTCCAGCCTTGTTTCAGCGTCATGGTTGTTCTCCGTCGTTAATACGAACGCGGCAATCCCAGCACGTGTTCGGCAATATAAGAAAGGATAAGGTTGGTGGAAACAGGAGCCACCTGGTAGAGGCGCGTTTCACGGAACTTGCGTTCTACGTCATACTCCTCGGCGAAGCCGAAGCCTCCGTAGGTCTGCACGGTGGCATTGGCCGATTCCCAGGATGCGTCCGCCGCCAGCAGCTTGGCCATGTTGGCCTGCGGACCACAAGGCTGATGATCGTCGAAGAGCGCCGCGGCTTTTTCCACCATGAGCGACGCAGCTTCAACATTGGTATACGCGCGGGCAAGAGGGAACTGAATGCCCTGGTTCTGCCCGATAGGCCGACCAAACACAACGCGATCTTTGGCGTAACGGCAAGCTCGCTCCAGAAACCAGCGGCCGTCGCCAATGCATTCAGCGGCAATCAGGATTCGCTCGGCGTTCAGGCCGTCGAGCAGATACCGGAAGCCCTGACCTTCTTTGCCGATAAGATTTTCCGCGGGAACTTCAACGTCAGCAAAAAAGACTTCTGTCGTTGCGTGGTTCATCATGGTGCGGATCGGCCGGATCGTCAGCCCATGGTTTTTGGCGTGCCGCAGATCTACCAGTAGAACGGAGAGACCTTCACTGCGCTTCTTCACCTGTTCGATGGGCGTAGTGCGAGCGACCAGCAACATCAGGTCAGAGTGCTCGGCGCGGGAGGTCCATATCTTCTGGCCTTTGATCACATAATTTTCACCAACGCGCCGCGCAAATGTTTTCATCTGCGTGGTATCGGAGCCTGTGGTCGGTTCGCTGACGCCAAAGGCCTGAAGACGAAGCTCACCACGGGCCAGCGGAGGCAGATATTTTTTCTTCTGGATCTCCGACCCATGGCGCAGCAGCGTTCCCATTACGTACATCTGAGCGTGGCACGCGGCGGCATTGCCGCCCGAGCGGTGGATTTCTTCCAGAATGGTGGCGGCATCGGCAATACCCATCCCGGCGCCGCCGTATTCTTCCGGGATTAGCGTCGCCATGTAACCAGCCTTGGTCAGCGCCTGAACAAAAGCTTCAGGATAGGCGCGCTGGGTATCGAGTTCACGCCAGTAAGTATCAGGAAAATTGCGGCACAATTCAGCGACAGCCCTTTTGAGTTCCTGATGCAGCTCGGTCTTTGTAAAAGAAGACATCAATGCTTTTGCGCCTGCACTCTACACTAATCCAATTTTTCTGGCGATAGCCAGCTTCTTGCGTTCGGCGAGCAAGCTTGCAGCATCCACCATTTCGTCTTTATAAACCATGGCGCCGCTGCCGGAGTTGATGTCGGCTTTTTCGTAGAGGTCAATGATTTCCTGCGCCCGGGTAATTTCCTCCTGCGAGGGAGTGAAAATCCGGTTGATGACCGGCACCTGATCGGGATGAATGGCCCACTTGCCGTCAAAGCCCATCTGCGCGGCAGAACGCGAGTCGTGCTCGCACTGTTTCAAGTCGCGAAACTGAAGCGTGACGCCATCCACCACATCAATGCCGGCGGCACGCGCTGCAGCCACGGTCTTGGCTTTAGGGTAGTGATAAAGCGCAAATTGCTCTCGCACGGTGTCGTGTGCTCCGATGCTGCCGGCGTAATCCACCACGCCAAAAATCAGACCAGCCAGGCGCGGCGTTGAAGATGCAATCTGCTCGGCATGCAGCACGCCTTTCGCGCTCTCAATTAGAACTTCCAGCCGGATGCGCCCAGCAGGAAGGCCAACATTCTGCTCAATCTGCGTGAGCAAGCGGTCCGCAAAGAGCACGTCAGATGCATCCTGCACTTTGGGGATCACGACGACATCAATGTTCCCGCCGGCTGCTTCCACAATATCGATCACGTCGCGATAGAAGAACTTTGTGTGAATCCCATTGGTGCGGAAGGCGCGAATCTTGCCGCGAAAGTTGAGAGTGGTAAAGGCCTCAATCAGAGTTTTGCGCGCGGCAATTTTCTGTGAAGGAGCGCAGCCATCTTCCAGATCAAAGACGACTTCGTCGGCTTCGCTGGCCGCGGCCTTGGCCATCATCTTGAGAGAATGCGCCGGGCACGCGAGCTCACTGCGCCGGACAGTGATGGCGCCGTTGCTATCTAGCGAGGCTGACATCGGATCTCCTCCCGTCGCGGCCAGTTCGCATGGGATTATTGCGCTCCCAGAGATTTGATGAATTCATAATAGAAGTCCACGCCATCGTAGAAATCCTTCACGCCAATGCGCTCGTCTTTGCCATGCGCGCGCACGTCGTCAACATCTTCAAATACGCCGGGAACGCCGTAGGTGGGAATTCCCGCGATGCGCAGGTATTTGCCGTCGCTGGCGCCGGTATCCATTACTGGAACAATGGGAAGGCCACCATATAGTTTGGAGCTTAGCGCTTGCAGCTTGCTTACGATTGAAGGATTGATCGCTGACGCAGGCGCGGGAACGGCTTCACCCGACACGCTCACCACGATGCGGTCATCCGCCAGCACGCGCTTCAATGTGTCCTGAACATTCTGGAGCGAATCCTGGGGCAGCATGCGGCAATTCACGTTGGCGGCGGCGGTTTGCGGCAGTGCGTTGTTGGCGTGTCCGCCCTCAAGACGCGTCGCTACGCAGGTGGTACGCAGCAAGGCATTGAAAAATGCCGATTGGCTGAGACGCTTCGCGGCCTCTTCCGCTTTTGCATGGTCAGAACCAGTAACCGCGCGAAAGTCGGCGCCGGTCGTTGGAGATTCGAGCGCGGCGATCCGCTCAAAGTATCCGCGCGTCGTTTCATTCAGGCTCACGGGAAAATCGAAGTCCGCGAGACGCGCCAATCCCTGGGAAAGATGATAGATTGCGTTGTCTTTTACTGGGCGCGAGCTGTGGCCGCCGTTGCTTTTTACCTCCAGGCGGAAATCGACATAATTCTTTTCGCTGGTCTGCATGCCCAGCAGCATGCGCTTGCCCTTTTTAGTTTCGAAGTCGCCGGCATCGGTGTTGATGCAGTACTCGGCATTGATCCAGTCGTGATGGTTTTTAGCAAGCCATTGCGCGCCATTGGAGTCGCCGCCTTCTTCGTCAGCCGTGAGCGCCAGGATGAGATCACGCGCGGGAATCCAGCCGTCTTTTTTCAAGCGGATAAAATTGGCGATCAGGATGGTGTCGCCCTGTTTAATGTCAGAGGTGCCCCGGCCATAGAAAAAGCCATCCACTTCATTGAACTTGAACGGATCCATGGACCAATCCTGGCGCAAGGCTTCTACCACATCGAGATGAGCGATAAACAGAATAGGCTTGTCCGCGCCGCGTCCGTGGAGGCGGACGACAAGGTTCTTCTTGTTCGGCTTTGGCCCATCGACATGAATATCTTCTACGGGGAAGCCTGCCGCCCGAAAACGCTCAGCCATAGCTTCTGCGGCGGCCGTTACATTGCCGGCCGGAGTGTCAGTGGTGTTGATTTCAATGAGCTGCTTAAAAATGTCACGGGCAAACTGATGTTCGGGTGAAAGAGCAGCTTGAGATTGGGCGAAAGCGACGCCGCACAGCAAAGCCACGCCGCAAGCCAGAGCCAGAAACCGTTTAATCATCGTGCGTTGGATTATAAATTCTGGCGGCAGAAAAATAGCTCGCAATGCGACCAAAATCCTTATAATTTGCGACCAAAATCCTTATAATTAAGGTATGGCAAGAGGTTGGGAAAGCAAGTCAGTTGAAGCACAAATGGAAACCGCTAGTGGCGGCGCGACGGCAGGTTCAAAGACCACACTTACTGACGGCGAGAAGAAAGCCCGGCACGAGCGCGATAGCCTGAAACTTTCGCGCGCTTATATCGTGCATCAGATTGAAGCTTCCACCAATGAGCGTTACACCAGGTCCTTGCAGCAGGCCTTGAGCGAAATCGACGAGAAGCTGGCCACGCTGGTGAAGCCGCAGTAAAGAACGCCAAAGCCGGACTTCGGCGGAAGCCAAACCAGAAGTGTCCCGATAGCCGAGCGAGTGAAATCAAATAGCTGCTCTGCGCCCCGTTATCACCTCAATCAGCAATACGACCAGGGCAATGACCAGAATCAAATGAATCAAGCTTCCGGCGATATGGAATCCCCAACCTAACAGCCATAGCAGCAGCAGAATTGCAAAAACCGTCCAAAGCATTCGCATCTCCCGGCGGGCGCGCCCCACCTTTTGTTTGTTAGATGCCTTAGTGCCAGACGCGAGTTGACAACGCTGGCCTGAACTACGAGCGCATGGCGGGAATGGCCAGCCGCTCTGCTGAAGCTATTCCGAAAACTTCAACACTGCTTCAAAATGCGCAATCAGCAGCTCTGCTGAAGCTCTTGCACGCAAGAAGAAGCTCTGCTTCACCCTGCAATGATGCGGGTTTTCTGGCGGGTCTCTCTGGGTGAGCAACGAGAAGTCTCTGCTTCAACTCTAACCAAAGAGTTGCTTTTGGCAGAGCTGCGGCATCGCTGGCCGTACAGATTGGCAGACCTTCAGGCACAATGAAAAACTTTCAGAGATGGATCAGCACTTTAATGCTGGTGGCGGTGGGAGTGGGGCTGACTTCGCTGGCGCCAAAGAGTCGCGCGCAGCAGGTCCAAGCTGAGACTGCGGCCGTTTCCTATGAAGGGCAGCGCGTGGCGTCAGTGCAGCTGGCTGGCCAGCCGGATGGTGCGCCAAGCAGGATGAAGGCATTGATTACTCAGCCCATCAATGCGCCGTACTCGCAGGCGAAAGTTGATGAAACTGCGGCCGCGCTCATAAAAGATGGAATTGCGAAGAACGTGGAAGTACAAGTAACTCCGGCGCCTGAAGGACTACACGTGCTCTTTGTGCTGAAGCCCGCATACTATTTTGGCGTTTATACGTTTCCCAAGGCAGAGAAGGTTTTTTCTTACACGCGCCTGCTGCAAGCCGCCAGCTATTCCAAGCAGGAGCCATTTGCGCAGGAAAAAGTAGAAGAGGCGGAATCGAACTTACTGGAATTCTTTCATCGCGTCGGCTTCTTCATGGCCACGGTGGAACCGAAGATACAGACAGACGAGGCCCATCGCATCGTCAATGTGGAATTCGACATTAATTTGAAACGTCACGCAAAGTTTGGAAACGTGATCTTAACCGGAGTTTCAGAGCAGCAAACCGCGAGATTGAATGCCAGCCTTCGTTCCATCAAGGCGCGTATCAAGGGCGCTTACATCAAGCCGGGCAAACCGTATCGCCTGAAGAAGTTGACTGCGGCAACGGCATTTCTGCAGCAGCAGTTGGCAAGCCAACACTTCCTTGCCGCCCGGGTAAAGCTGGTCTCAACGCTATACAACCCGGAAACCAACCGGACTGACGTTCGATATGACATAACTCAACGGTCGAGGATTGAGATTAAGCTGGCTGGAGCGCACGTTTGGGGACGGACGCAGAAGAAGCTTATCCCCATGTACCAGGAAAATACGGTTGATCCGGACCTGGTGAATGAAGGGGCACAGGACCTGACGTCTTACTTCCAGTCGAAAGGTTTCTTCGGTGCAAAAGTGCAGAGCAAGATTCAAAGAGACCCGGAAGGCGTGACGGTCCTGTATCAGATCACCAAGGGACCGCGAGGCAAGGTGGAGGCTATTGAATTTCATGGCAACGAACACTTTTCTGACAAGGATCTGAAGTCACATGTGCTGGTAACCAAGCGTACTCCGTTGGTGCCGTTTTCCCACGGGAAATACAGTGAACAGCTGGTGCGTAAGAGTGTGAAAAATATTGAAGGCTTGTATCGTGGCGCTGGATATAGCCAGGTGAAGGTCACCCCGAAGGTGGTTAACAAGGACAATGAACTGCAACTCGCGTTCCAGGTGGAAGAAGGCGTGCGCGACCTGGTGGAGTCATTGGAGGTGGAAGGGACCAAGGCGCTCACACCGCAGGAGCTTGCGCCCAAGGGCATGAACCTGGAGCCGGGGAAGCCTTATTCCACACTGCTGCTGACGAAAGACCGCGACCAGATCATGGCAACGTACCTGGACAAAGGCTTTCTGAACGTGACGTTTAAGTCGAAAGTGGAACACACCAAGGACGATCCACACCATGTTCACGTGGTTTATGAGATAGAAGAGGGACCGCAGGTGCATACGGCCAGCGTGGAGCCTGTGGGAGCACAGCATACGCGTCCGGAAATTATTGCGCGCAATGCAAATATCAAAGTGGATAAACCGCTGAGCGAAACTGCCCTTTTACGTGGCGAGAGCCTGCTCTATACGCTGGGTGTGTTTGATTGGGCCAGCGTAGATACGCGTGAGCCGATTACCGATGATCCTGACGCAGCAGTACTGGTAAAGCTGCATGAATCAAAGCGCAACACCATTGCCTATGGATTTGGGTTTCAAGTCATCAATCGCGGCGGGAGCATACCGAGCGGAACGATTGCCCTGCCGGGACTTCCGCCCGTAGGTCTGCCGCAGAAATTTACCACCAGCCAAAAAACATTCTGGGGACCTGAAGGATCCGTTGAGTATACGCGCAGGAATTTCCGCGGCCGTGCGGAGACGGTAACTCTCTCTGCTTTTGGCGGAAGGCTGGACCAGCGTGGGTCAGCAAGCTGGAACAACCCTACAATCTGGAATACAGGATGGAGCTCCACCGTAACATTCTCCGGCGAGCGGACGAGCGAGAATCCCATCTACACCGCGCGCCTGGGCGGAGCGGGAGTCCAGTTCCAGCATTATCTGGATAGGAACCGGCAAAAGTCTGTGATTTTCCGCTATGACTTCCGCCGCACGAATCTTTCGAACATAGTGATACCAGACCTGGTGCTGCCGGAAGACCAGAATGTGCGGCTCTCAGCACTCTCCGCTTCTTTCAGCCGCGATTCACGCGACAATTTGCTGGATGCGCACAAGGGAATCTATGAAAGCTTTCAGGTGGACATAAACCCGAGCTTTCTTGGATCGAGCACAAGCTTTGGCCGTTTTCTGGGACAAACCGCTTACTACAAATCATTAACGAGCGATTCATCGCTGGTGTGGGCCAACAGCCTACGGCTGGGAATGGAGCACGCATTTGGAGGCGCGCACATTCCTATCAGCGAAAGCTTTTTTTCTGGAGGCGGCAGCACATTGCGCGGCTTCAGCTTGAACGGTGCCGGCCCACAACGTGAAGTTTTTGTATGCCCGACGGACAATCCGAATTGCGGCGAAAAGATTGCTGTGCCGGTGGGCGGCAAACAGCTTGTGATTTTGAATTCTGAGCTGCGCTTTCCTCTGGGCATTTCCCCGCCGTTCGTGGGTGGAACCTTGGGCGGAGCAGTGTTTTATGACGCCGGCAACGTTTATTCCAACGTGAGTTTTAAGAACGTGGCCTCAGACCTGACGCATACCGTTGGGTTTGGGTTCCGTTACAAGACGCCTGTGGGGCCGGTCCGCATTGATATTGGACATCTGCTGAATGCGCCGCCGGGAGTGAAGACATATCAGTTCTTTTTGACGCTGGGACAGGCATTCTGAAAAGCGTAAGGCATTGAAAAGGGTGAATCAGTGAAGAAGTGGAAAAAGATTGTTCTGTGGAGTCTGGCGACGATCATTGTGCTGCTTGTGGGCACCGTGGTGACCCTGGTGGTTTTGCTCGACCACAATGAAGGTTTTCGCCACAACATTCTAGCCAAGGTGGAGAAAAGCGTCCGTGAATCGACCGGTGCGCGGCTAGAGGTGCGAGACTTCAACCTCAGGCTCTCCAATTTGAGTCTGGATATGTATAACGTTGTGGTGCACGGCACTGAAGCTGATCCCAATAAGCCGCTAATGGCGGTGGACCATCTGCAGGTGGGTTTGACGATCGATTCATTGCTGCATAAAAAATGGCATGTGCGCGACATTATTGTGGACCAGCCTGTGGTGCGCATGGCCGTGAACAAAGCCGGCGAAAACAACCTGCCCAAACCAGAAAAGAAAAGCACCAGCAGCAACAATACGAACGTTTTTGACCTGGCAATACGGGAACTGCGCCTGAACAATGGCGAAATTTATTACAACGACCAGAAGACGCCGGTTGAAGCTGATCTGCATAACTTTGCCGTCAGCGCAAACTACGATCCGGCGCAGAAGAAATATTCCGGCGATCTTGGCTACAACACCGGCAAAATCGTGTATGGAAAATATGCGCCGGTCGAGCACAACTTGCAGGCAAAATTCGGCGTAACGCCGGAGCAGTTCACGCT
>JBAVUZ010000801.1:0-6461 GCA_049697035.1 Candidatus Angelobacter sp.
GGAAATGAGCACACGTCTTACGCGGCGCAGTTGTTTTGGATCGTATTTTGGTCCGAGATAGTGGCCAGTGTTTGCAGAAAGATCAATGAAAGTAAAAATATCCTCTAAATCGGGCCATTCGGAGAAATCCGCCCCTTCCTTGATCTGGAAAACGTCGTGAACGAAGTTGTCGAGGAGTTCGACCATCTTTCGACTTGGTCCAGGTTTGAAATCTCTCGCCGCAAGGATTGCTTTTGTGAAGCCTGCCTGCAGCGGAAGACCAGCATAATGAGATAAACCTGCACCAACAATGTATGCTGTCTTGGGCATCTTCGAAATAGGATATTGTTTCGCACACACGGGCCGCAACACATTTCACGCTATAGGAGGTCTCTCTCTGAGGAAGCGCGATCAGATCGCTTGAACGAACAGAAGAGAAATTTGCTCTGTCGCTCGAGCTGAAACCCGTGCACTGCCACGACTCAGATTTTTTTCTCTCGATCGACGCTCATCTGCGCGTATCTGCGGCAAAAGCTCTTCTCCGCGCCTCCGTCGTGAGATTTTGCTCTTCCGCGCGGACTCCCCGAAAAGCCTGATTTTGGCTTGCCGGGGCGGAGCTGTGCCGTTAAGTTTGTTGTAGTTTTAGGCTTTTAGACGATGCGTGCTTTTCTTGTGTTGATAGCCGGCGCTGCTGGCGACACAAGAACTGTTCAGCGCTGCCCCGGCCTCGGTCCAGCACCTGTCGGCGGCGACGGCGCAATGTTTACCGGCACGCTGTCTCGGCTGGGCTTGGTTCCCGGCTCGGTGATTACCACGTCGCCCATCATCGCTGCAAAGCTGAGCTTTACAGACAAACAAAGCTTCTCGCCAGAGCGCAGATCTACTGCTTCAGGAAACCTCACAAGGCTCGGCGCCAACACGGTGATCAAATATGCGCGGAGAGCCAGCTGTATCGCTTAGCGCATTGCTGGTGTCGGTGGCACCACGAACTTGTCCATGTATTCTTCAAGTTTTTCCCGGTGAGCGGCCCGATAGGCAGAGTAATCTTTGGCGATTCCGGCATCGCCCAGGCTGAATAATACGTAGGCGTCGAGAAGGCCGGCGTTGTGCAACTTGAGCAGTAGAAGCAGCCCGGGGTCCTTGGCCACTAATTCCGCGGTCCGCTTATCATCTTTAAGCTCCTGCGCAGTTGCCACTGCGGCATTGAGCGCCTCGGATTCTTCCGCCAGAGTGTGTCTGTATCCGGCTTCCTGCGGGAAACGTTCCTTAAACTTGCTGCCGGTTCGCCACTTCGATTGCACTGCGAGATAGGCCCGCCAGGCGTCGGAGGCGTCATTAGTTTGCTGTTGCTTCGGTTTGGCGGCCAAAGTCTGTGCGTCCTTCTTCAGCGCTGAGACCGGAACACCGGCATACACGGAGTTGATTTGAGTGTTATTGATGGCGGCCCAGGCCCTCAGCTCGCGCCAGACGATCCGGTTATAAGGCTCGGCCACCGCGGCGTGAATGAGCATAGTGCGCGCCTTCGCCATCTCGCCCTGTTTGGCCAGCATGTCCGCGTAATAGCGATATGCCGTTTCGATGTTCTGATCAAGCTGGATGGCGCGCTCATACCATTTCGCGGCCTGGGCAAAGTCGTCTTTCTTGTCGTAGGTGTTTCCGATGAACAACTCGGCCGAGTAATTCTTTGGCTCGATCTCCAGCGCCCTGGAGTAATCCTTGATCGCTTCGTCGAAATTGCGTAGAGAGAACGCGGCTTCTCCGGCGCGCATGGCCTGGTCCGCCGCCGGATTGTCAGAGAAGTGGATGGCCCCGCTTTCCGGCATCTGCTGCAAGAGTTGCAAAAGGTTCTCCGCCAGCGGGCTAGTGCTTTCCGATCTTTTCAGCAGGTCGCGGGCGCGTAGGCGCTCTTTTGCCGCCGCCTGCGGATCGCTCAAGGTCGCAGCATGATCCACGAGCGAAGCTGCTAAAGCCACCATCACTTCTTCGTCTTTAGGGTTCTTCTGGTTCAGCTCTTCGAGCAGCGGCAGAGCTTCCAGACGATGGCCCTGGGCAAATAGATCCATGGCTTGGTGGCGTGTGGCCTGGTAAGCATCGTTTCCGGCGCTTTGCCCCAGAAGGCACGGTGAAGCCAAGAGACTGAACAGCAGCACGAGACGCCACGCTTGCGAATGACAGAACGGCATAGAGATATCAGAGCAGCGAAAGTGGCGACGTCATTTCATTGGCTCGGCGATTGGCCTGTCGTTGACCGGCTGAAGCGGACGCGCAGTGTTGTGGTAGTACTTCTTGTATTCCGCGATCTGGGCCTCTGACATCTCAATCGGATTTTTCATCACGTACCATTCCACGCCCTCATTGCACAGCGGAGTGGTCAGCGATCCGGGGAAGCGATAGTAACTGCGGTCCGTGGGAAGCAGGTCACCGGCATTGATCTTCACCGCTGGAAATTTCTCCTCGCGGCCTTTCTCCGGGATGTGTTCCCACAAAGTCTTGATCACTGGATTCTCCTTGCCCACGACCACCGGAACATCTATGACCAGGAAAGTGCTTTCCGGCGAGAGATGGACCATGTGGATCGACATCGCGGGACGCTTGCCGTTGACGGCATTTTCGCCCGGCTCGTGGAAGTGGAGTTCGCTCAGGAAGAAGGGCTTCTTCCCGACTCTAAGCCACTGATTGTCTGGAAATCTGACCTCTATCCGATAGTGGTTGCAGTCATTCACCATGGTCAGCTCGGCCGGCTGGTAGAGGAAACTAAGCGGGGCAAGACGCAGCTTTTCTGCGTGCTGAATATCAATCGGCGCTTGCATATGCCCGGTAGTGCAGACACCTTCCCAGTGGTCCGGGCCGTGCGGCCCTTTTCCATAAGTGAATTTGGGATCGCATTTCTGGTTTCCGGGGTCCGGCGTATTCATCTGGTGCGGCTGGCCCTGGGGATGTGAATGCTGCGGCTCAGCCGCGACCGAACATGCATTGCCTGAAGTCGCATGAACAAGCGAAGAGCAGAGGACCATCAATGCGAGAGCCTGGAATGCGGGCAAGATCCATCTATGTTTGCGGAACATAATCGTATGACTCATATTGTATGACCCCGGGAGTTGCAGAATTTTGATATTTCTATGACCGATTTCGATCTCAAATGCTTATCCGGAAACCAGCACGGGTCGTCTTCTATTATCCAGCATCCAGCAGAAGCAAGAACCGTACTTGCCATGACGGCGAGCTGCGCCTGATGAAAGCGGCTCCAGAAAGATATCTGAAGCCGCTTTTCTTGTCCCTACTGCAATGCAGCCCGCGATTCGAGCTGCATCGGTTTTGCCATTACTCCAGGTTTCCGCCACCCCTGACGATGATGGCGGGTTGGTTTGCCGCAGGTTGGGTTGGGACTTTCTCCGCGGTAGCCGGAGCGTCCTTGTCCTTAGGCGTTGCCAGTTTGGAGGTGTTCGGCACCACGCGAATAATCGCCATCATGCCCAGGTCCTCGTGTCCGAGGATGTGGCAGTGATAAACGAAGTCTCCGATGTCCGGGCCGCGGAAGTCCAGGAGAAGCTCGACTTGCGGCGGGTTATGTTTCGGATTCTGGTCCCAGAATGGGATTTCGATCATATCCAGAAATTGCCCGTTGATTGCCGGCGCCTGCTGCCCGCCGTTGATCTCGAAGTTGTCCTGCGACAGCACCTTAAAGTGAATCTGGTGCAGATGCAGTTCATGGTTTTCGCGGGCGATGTTCCGCACAGTCCATTTCTCCACCGTTCCTTGCGTGGAAATGATCGCTGGCGGATTGTTATTGTCAAAGAGTGTCGGGGTCTGGCCGTCCACGGTAATGAAGAACTGCGTCGGTTGAACCTCACTGAAGAACAGTGTGCGCTTTGCCGCGATGGGCGCGCTCGCTATCCCGCCAAAACGCTGCAGGCTGGTGTTCAGGCCTGTATAGCTGCCTACGTTGTCATCGGTGACCGGTTCATCGAAGTCAGACTGGGGCCAGCCCGTCAACTTGATGTTGAAGATGGGCCGCGTAGGATCGCAGTCGCCGTCCGGCCCGGTGTTGATGTTCTGGGTAATGAACTGGGCAACCTGGACACTCTGGCTGGGCGCTTTCACCAGAAACTCCACGCGCGCCGCGGGCGGCAGCCGGAAGTGACTGACGGGGATGAGCGTGCCTGGCTGGGTTCCATCCTGCGAGTTTACTGGTACGGCGTCGATACCCACTACCTGCAGCGTCTGCGCTACTCCGTCGTAGTTCACCTGCAGGTCGAGGATGGTGTCCGAAGTGCTGTTGGTAACACGCCAGAACTGCATTTCCCCGTTCTGCATGTGGAGAACCGCCGGCGTGAAGGTGACGTTTCCGGTGACGGGGTCCTGGTGCGAATCAATGGGAACATAATTCACGCTGATGTCCTGGAAAGGAACATCCACGCCGCAGTTGCCCGCGCCTTCGCCCAGACCGTTCAACTGTGGCTGGTCGCGGATTACCAGAATGCGATGGCGCAGCCCTTGCACGGCCGGCTGCACGTTCTGGATTCCATCCACTACCAATGCTCCGGCTGCGCCCCCCAGCACCGCTGCTTCAGCAATGCCGTGCACATGCGGGTGATACCAGTAAAGGCCGGGAGGTTCATTGGTGGGAAACGCCAGTCTGTATTGGAAAGTGTTGCCGGAGTTGATCAGGGTTTTCACCACGTTGTCTCCGCCGCAAGCGGGCGTGGTATTGGTGCCGTGATAGTGGATGTTCATGGAGGAGCCGGTCATTGCCGTGTCGCCGCAAGTGGGCGCGTTGAAGGGCTCTTCCACGGGCGATGCGGGGGTGTTATTGGTTACTGTAATGTTCAGGGTATCACCCGGCTTCACGTGCAGGGTTGGATCCTCCAGACCGTCGGGCGTCATGTAGCAGAACAGTTGGCGACCGGCGAAGTCGGTGGTGGTCTGGTAAGAGAACTGCACGTTCAGGACGCCGTTTGAACTGAACAGCGCAGGCGGCTGGTGCACGATGCTGCCCGCCTTAAAGCGCGGACAAGGGTTGGAAACAGGCGCAACCGGTTGAACGCCGGTGGTGCCGCTGGCGATCATCGTTGGCGCGGCGAACGCGCAAGTTTGCGCGAACATAAGAATAATGCCAGCCAATGTCCCGATGGCATATGGAAGTGCTTTACGTTTGTTCATGTTGTTTTCCACCTCAATAAGTTTGCTGTGGCCGGAATTGGCCAACGATGGAAAAACTCAGCAGGCATGGTGACTGAGTGCGAAAGCGCGAATCCATCCGCGCGATTGATTCGGCAGGAAATTATGAGCTTACCGTTAGCTGCAAATACAGCAGAGCAGCAGCTCATCCTTGGTGGAGTCATTTCCCAAGTCATGGCGTCGACTTTCTTTCCAAGTCGTCCTTAAGGCACACTTCACCCTCGACCTGCACGAGCGATTTTTCGGCAAGCCATTGGAAAAATGTGTGAGCGACTTGTAGCTCAGCTCAAGAGGATCCGGAAGGAGCTGTGCGGCGTGGAGAGTAGCCCAAAATATAAAAGAATTCAAATGAAATTTTGGATTTTTGCGAATCTGGAACCATGAATTCTCTTACTGCGATATAGCCGACAATCGCAAGCCTTTTACTTCATGAAATGAGGGTTCCAGGAACAAATGCACCAAAGATGTTAAGTACCAGCCTTCGCAAAAAACTGCACAATCTTTGCCCGCGTCTTATCTGTGGAAACGCTGGCAATCTCCTTCCTCAGCTCCACCACCTCAATCCGCTCCGGACACTCTGTTAATCCGCGCCCTGCTGCGAACCGGGCCCTTCACTTCCGTTCAGCGCTCATCTGCGCCGATCTGCGGCGAAAGGCCCTTCTCCGCGTCTCCATGGTGAAATTTCGGTTTTCAATTTTCACTTTTTGGCACTTTCGGCGATTTTGGCAATCTCCTTTCTCAGCTCCACCACCTCAATCCACTTCGGGCATTCCGGCCAGTTGTGTACGCAGCACACAATCACGTCGCACTTCTTCGGATCGTGCCCGTGCCGCAAGAAATTTTTGCTCTCAAACTCCACTTCCACGTTCTGGTCCTGCCACTGCCCTTTGGCCATTTCCCGTACTGCCACGCAGTCCGGAAACGCCACCTGCCATCGCTTCACCGCAAATCCCAGCCGTCCCGCCAGGACGCCAAAAGCAAACAGCACGCCGGCCTCAGTCGTCGGCGCATGCGCCAGTCCCGGCACCATCAGCGGATCGCCATACACCGCGCGGTCCATCATCAGCGGACAACGTCGCCCCTGCTTTCCGCCTTGGGCCGTGCGTTCTATCTTTGCTTCCAGCTCCGCAATCCGCCGCAATACGTCTTTCCACTTGGTCTCAATCTTTTCCGCTCGCGCAAATTTCTTGAACGCCTCCATTACCCGGCCCCAGCGCTCATAGCGCGTGTAAAACGGTCCCAGGCTGAATTTTCCGTTCTTGTCATAGAGCTGTGCCGTCGGGATGCGGCCCACTCTGCGGACG
>JBAVUZ010000802.1:0-7564 GCA_049697035.1 Candidatus Angelobacter sp.
TCTTCATGACCGAATGGTTCACTACTCCTGCCTGCTGCATCACAAGGCGGCCTTGGTGAAAAACGGCGAAGTTTGGAATTCCACGCACATTGTAGCGAGCGGCCAACTCAGGATGCCGTTCGGTATCCACCTTTAACACAACGGCACGTCCTGCCATGTCTGCCGATGTACGGGCAACTTCCGGCGCAGCCATGCGACAAGGACCGCACCAGCTTGCCCAAAAATCAACCAGCACCGGAACGCGGGACTTAGCAATAATTTCGTTGAACAACTCAGGATTTGCCTCAAGAGGTTCGGCAGCAGGCGGCAGGGATGATTTACAGGCTCCGCAGCGTCCCGTATCCGCAAGGTGCTCCGCGGGCACACGGTTCTTTTGTCCGCATTGTTTGCAGGTTTTAACTACTGGCATGAAAACTCCAACACCATGACATCGATTAGATGCCAATGGATGCCTTTTGGCATCATGTTCCCGCTAGCTACATTGCGCAGCGCCGCCAATCCTGATAGCGCTGATCAGCGTGAATCTGCGGTGAAAGCATTTTTATTTCCCAAACACTCGCTTAAATATCTTGTCCACGTTTCTCAACTGCCGCTCAATGGAAAATGCCTGTTCAATCTGCTTGGCCGGCACCCGCGACGTAATCTCCGCATCGTTCATTACCAGTTCGCGGAAGTTCAAGTCTTCTTTCCACGCGCGCATGGCGTGCTTCTGCACCAGACGGTAGGCGTCTTCACGCGCCATGCCATGCTCAGAAAGGTCCAGCAGCAGTTGCCCGCTGAACACCAGCCCGCCGGTCGATTCCAGGTTCTTGAGCATGCGATTGGGATAGACCATCAGCGTATCGATCAGATGGATCGTTTTGGTCAGGAGATAGTCGACGAGAATCGTGGAATCCGGCAGGATTACGCGCTCCACGGACGAATGTGAGATATCGCGTTCATGCCACAGCGCCACGTTTTCAAACGCGGCCTGCGCGTTGGCCCGCACCACGCGCGCCAGCCCGCTTATCTGCTCGCAAGTGATCGGGTTGCGTTTGTGCGGCATCGCAGAAGATCCCTTTTGCTTCTCGCTGAAGTATTCTTCCGCTTCGCGGACTTCCGTTCGCTGCAAATGCCGTATCTCCGTGGCGATCTTATCCAGTGTTGAGGCGATCGTTGCCAGAGTAGCCACATAATAGGCATGGCGGTCGCGCTGGATGACTTGCGTAGATATCGCCGCCGCCTTCAGGCCCAGTCGCTCACAAATTTTCTCTTCGAATTCCGGTTCAAGATGCGCAAATGTCCCCACCGCGCCGGAAAGTTTGCCAACACGCATTTCTTCCGCGGTGCGCTGGAAACGCTCGATGTTGCGCACCGTCTCCGCGTACCAGTTGGCCAGCTTCAGTCCAAACGTCGTGGGCTCGGCATGGATGCCGTGTGTCCGCCCGATGGTCGGCGTGTGCTCAAACTCGTGGGCGCGCCGCGCCAGCACTTGCTTCAACTGCTCCAGGTCTTCCGCGATAATCCGCGATGCCTCTTTGATCTGGAGCGCTTGCGCCGTGTCCACCACGTCATTCGACGTAAGGCCATAATGCAGCCAGCGAGCCTCCGGGCCAACTTTTTCCGCCACCGCCGTGGTAAAGGCAATCACATCATGCCTTACCTCGGCTTCAATTTCATGGATGCGTTTCAGGTCAAAGTCGCCGCGCTCGGCAATGGCCCGCGCGGCATTCTCAGGGACGATCCCCGCATCGGCAAGAGTCAGGCTGGCGGCAGCTTCAACCTTAAGCCAGCAGCGAAATTTATTTTCATCACTCCAGATACGGCCCATCTCAGGACGGGTATAGCGTGGAATCAAAGGCTCTTCCTCTCAGAAAAAGGGCATAAACCAGCTGCTTCGATCATAAATGGCGGCGCCCTTTTTTCGCCAACTCTGGAGCTTGCCCGGAAAATTAACGGCGAAGTTACCTTTTGGCTGGGTGGCAACGGGAAGGCGGTTTAATTATGCTTACATTTATTTACAATTCAACGAGCACTACTTCAAAGAGCGCTTAATTTAAAAGGGCCCTCAACCGGGTTTGGTAGCCGGCTGAAGGCCCAGGCTCGAATCTAGCAGAATGTTGGTATTATGTCGCGGGGCGATATAAAATGTCAAAGGGAAAAAATGTGCGTTCTCTCACTGAGCCGGAATATCTGGCGTTAGGGGAATTTCGTTACCAGTTGCGCCGGTTTCTCCGGAATATGGAGGAGGCCACGCGGCTGTCGGGGGCCAATCCGCAGCAATATCAATTGATTTTGGCCATTAAGGGTCTGCCCAAAGATATGGAGCCGACCATTACCAATCTGGCTGAGAGAATGCAGCTCAACCACAACAGCATGGTGGAACTGGCTGACCGCTGTGAGGAGCACAACCTGCTTCGCCGCACACGTTCCGCCACAGACCGCCGCCAGGTCTCGCTTTCTATCACTCCCGATGGCGAAACGCTGCTGCGGAAGCTCGGCGTTGCAGCTCGTCAGGAACTGCGCGATGCAGGACCGACCCTGGTGGAAGTGATCCTTCGCCTGACCGGGGACGGCCGAGCCAGGTACATAAAAACGGAGACACGTCCACGAACAGGAGTAACCAAGAAATCGGGACAATGAAAGAACCGACCCAGGAAAAGCCATCCATCGCGGAAAATCTAAATATTGCACCAGCGGGAACGCTTGGAGATTTCACCACAACCTGGCGGGTATTGCCGATCTCAGGGCTTGCCCTGGTCATTGGTGTCCTGTCCGCATATGTTGCCGTCGTCCTGCTCAAGCTGATCAGCTTCTTCACCAACGTCTTTTTCTTTCATCGCCTGAGCACCGCGCCAGCTTCGCCGGGAGACTCCCACCTGGGGCTCTGGGTAATTTTTGTGCCTGTGATTGGCGGGCTCATTGTGGGTCTCATGGCCAGGTTTGGCTCGGACAAGATTCGTGGCCACGGCATCCCGGAGGCAATCGAGGCCATTCTCCTGCGCGGCGCCAAGGTGGAGCCGCGCCTTGCGGTGCTCAAGCCCGTTTCCACGGCTATTTCCATCGGTTCTGGAGGTCCGTTCGGCGCGGAAGGCCCCATCATCATGACAGGCGGGGCATTCGGCTCTCTCATCGCCCAATTCTTCCACCTTTCATCGGCTGAGCGAAAGACGCTGCTGGTAGCCGGCGCGGCGGCCGGCATGTCCGCGACGTTTGCAGCGCCCTTTGCTTCCATCATGCTCGCAGTTGAGTTGCTATTGTTCGAGTGGAAGCCACGCAGCTTTATTCCTGTTGCGCTGGCCAGCATCACGGCCGCGGCTGCGCGCGTGCACTTGCTGGGGGGCGGCCCAATTTTTCCCGTTCCAGCCCATGATGTTGTGTGGGCACCCGCCGTTCTCTTCGGTTGTTTGCTCGCGGGGTTGCTGAGCGGCTGCCTTTCCGCGCTGCTTACGCAACTGGTCTATGCCTTTGAAGATGCATTTCTTCATCTCAAACGAATCCACTGGATGTGGTGGCCGGCGATCGGCGGTTTGGGTATCGGCATTGGCGGTTATTTTTATCCTCGCGCACTCGGCGTAGGTTATGACGTAATCCAGCAGGTTTTGCAAGGCAATGCCACCGTCAAACTGATTCTGGGCGTTCTCATCGTCAAATGCCTCATCTGGAGTTTCTCCCTGGGCTCAGGAACATCCGGCGGCGTACTTGCTCCATTGCTCATGATGGGCGGCGCTCTGGGTGCAGTCGATGCGCTCTTTCTGCCTCATCAGGGCCCGGGTTTCTGGCCTCTTATCAGCATGGGTGCCATGCTTGCCGGTACCATGCGATCGCCTCTAACCGGCGTAATTTTTGCTTTCGAGCTTACCGGTGACTATCACTCCATACTGCCGCTGCTGATAGCCTGCGTTACCGCGCATACCTTCACTGTGTTAACGATGTCCCGCTCGATCCTTACGGAAAAGATCAGCCGTCGCGGCCATCATCTTTCCCGCGAGTACGTGGTTGATCCTCTGGAAGCCCTGGCCGTTGAGGACGTGATGCGGACGAACATTACCGCCTTTCCGGCAGAAAGCACGATTGCTGAATTGGAGGCCGCTCTGGCCCACAATGATAATCCACGCGGACAGCGCGTCTATCCTGTGATCAATGGGAATCAGCACCTGCTGGGCGTGATCACTCGCTATGATCTTCTCACTGCCATAGAAAACCAGCGTGATGGCGATCACGGGAATGTTCAGCTCTCCCAGGTAATAGCAAAAGCGCCGGTCGTGGCATTTCCTGAAGAACCCTTGCGACTGGTGGTAAATCGAATGGCTGCGACAGGACTCACGCGCTTCCCTGTAGTGACGCGAAATGGTGGTCCAAAACTAGTGGGGCTGATCGGATTGCAGGACCTGCTTAAGGCGCGCGAACTGTCCGTGGCGGATGAACTTCATCGCGAGCGCATTCTGCGCCTGCGCCTGCCTCCATCTATGCGCTGGAGACAGCCAGCGGAAAAGAAGCTGCCGCGCAATTAAAAAAGTCAGGTGGATGCAGCCCGCATTCACCTAACTTGTTTTTGCTTCAAAAGCGCTCTTAATATTATTCGCTCACGCCAAACAGCTGCGCCATTTCCCGATATTTGAAACCTTCTCCGGGAATGTATGGCTGCACCCATGCGCCGTTGACCACAAACTGCGGAATGGCCCGCTTGCCGGTGCGCTGGATTACTTCCTCGGCGGCTCCGGGCGTCTCTTCAATGTTGATTTCGTCATAGGCAATGTTGTTTTGGGCAAGCCAGCGTTTGGCAACATGGCAATCGCGGCACCACGGGGCAGTGTAGACGGTTAGTTTCATACGCAGTTATCTATTAGATGAAATCTAGGGTGGTGAAGGTGCAGAATTGCAGCTTTACGCCAATCTCCCCCAGGCCTTGCAAACTGCCATTGACTAAGCACGTGATTCAGCCAAGTTTCGTTGCTTCCAGCTTTTCTCGTAGCTTCTTCAGGCAGCGGACCACGTCATCGCGGTTCTTGCCCGCGATCAGCCAGCGCGGCAGCGCCGACGAAAGGCGGCGGCTGGAGCGCTCCGGCATCCGCTCTTCGCGCAAATCAGCGGCAATAAACTGCTCCATAAACTCCAGGTGCTGGCGGTTCAGGATCCACAATATGTTCCTGTGGCACGGCATCCTGAGCCAGAGTGGACCCCGGGGAAAGAAGTGAAACCCCGCGGGCATCGTCCATTGGTGGCCGCAATGCAGGCAACTGCATCGGCCGAAGCGCCAGACCATCCTTGCCTCCCGGGGAAAGAGAAACTCCAGCAGGGTGGCGCACTTGCCGCATTTTTCGCACACCACCAGAATCGGGTGGATCGGCGGCATGAACGCGCCCAGCTTCAACTGTTCTCGCACCTGCATGCGCTTTTCGGCCATGACGCCGCTTATTCTACAAGACGCAAGCGGGTGGGCCTGTTGCCCATCATTTGCTGAGTCGCGCGGCCCATAGGATATATCCAATCACCGAATCTGGAGGAGGACCGATGCAGGAAACAGTTCAGGAGTACACCCAGCGATTGTTGAGTTACAGCGAAGGCAAAGATCCCTTGCGTTCGCAACAGGCCGCGCCTATCAAACTGGCTGCCCTGCTGAAAGGGAAGACCGGCAAACAACTGACCCGCCGGCCCGCGCCCGACAAATGGTCGGTAGCGGAAATTGTGGCCCACCTGGCCGATGCGGAACTCGCGATCGCCTGGCGGCTCCGTCAAGTCCTGGCGAACAATGCCATTCCCATCCAGCCCTATGACCAGGACCTGTGGGCGAAGACGTTTAATTATGCTCGCCGTGATCCACGCCAGTCGCTGGTGAATTTTCGCACATTGCGCGAAGCCAACATTGCTCTGCTGAAATCAGTTCCTCGAAAGCTCTGGGATAATTACGGCGTCCACGCGGAGCGCGGCAATGAAAGCGTCAACCACGTCGTCAAGATGGTGGCAGGGCACGATCTTAACCATCTGCGGCAGGTGGAAGCAATTTTAAAGAACGCCAAAGGGAAGAATAGCAAAGAGAGAAAGCGCGCCTAGGATACGCATGCTGAAATGCATTGAGGGGCCGTCTCTTTGCTGACGGCCCCTCAATGAAGTGAATCAATCGTTACTTCTTCGGCGTGGGCGACGCAGCCGGAGTTGGCGACGAAGTTGCGCCACCTGCTGGAGTTTTGTCCGGCGCGGCTCCTGGAGCAGGAACCTTGTCAGGCGGCGGATTCTTGTCTTTGATCGATATTAGTTCCACTTCAAAGATAAGCGTCGCATTCGGCCCAATAGGTCCTCCCGGCGTGCCGCGAGGTCCGTAAGCCAGATCAGGCGGGATAAAGAGCTGCCATTTGGAACCCACGGGCATCAGTTGCAGCGCCTCTGTCCATCCCTTGATCACTCCCGTGACAGGGAATGTTGCCGGCTCTCCGCGCTTGTATGAACTATCAAACTCTGTGCCGTTGATTAGCGTGCCTTTATAGTTGCATACCACGCTGTCCGTAGCGGTCGGCTTGGGGCCAGTGCCCGGCGTGAGAATCTTATATTGCAACCCGCTGGGAAGCGTTACAACGCCTTCCTTGGTCTTGTTGGCGGCCAAAAACGCATCGCCTTCTTTCTTGTTCGCCTCACCCTCTTGCGCGGCTTTGGCCTGCTGCTTTTCTTGCATTTCCTTCTGGAGCTGCATCAGGGCCGCGCGCGCTTCGTCTTCCGTCAGCAATGTTTTGCCGCCAGCCAATGCGTCCTTCATGCCCTGGATCAGCGCCGCGCTGTCCACGTCAATTGCCTGGCGATGCAGGCCCGTGCCCCAGTTCATGCCTATTGCGTAGCTGGCTTTCTGCTTGCTGGTGGTGAGCGCAGTAACGGCCTCGCCCTTGGTCGCTGTGCCGATTTTCTTGGCGGTGGAGGGTGTTTTCTTGGCTGCAGGCGCAGCCGGCTTCTTGGCCGGCGGAGTCTGGCTTGGGGCCGCAGACGTTTGCGCTACCGCGTTCCCCAGCAGTACCACCCCGGCGGCCAACATGGTTCTTACTACGATCAAAAGTTTTCTCATGGCTCTATTGTCACACCGCTCCAAAAACAGCGCAAATCGTAACGGCCAACCGCTCCGCTTGAGGTGGCATCCCTTTGAGTTGTGCGCTTTCTCACCACCAAGACGCTGGATGTTCTTGCCGTGACCGCAGCGTGCTGCTTGCTGCTTCTGATTGTTGCAGGATGGGCTGTTGCACCGCGTAGCGTTTTCGCGCAAAGCTCCTCGCCCACGCCGACTCCAACCGTTTCGCCGACACCGGACTTTGCTCCAACGCCCAGCCCGACTCCTACCGCAACTCCAAAGGGGCCGACGCTTATAAACCCCAGTCCGACTCCGACTCCGAGTCCAACGCCAACTGCAACGGCGACTCCGACACCAACGCCATTGTCTCCCGGTCTGAGTATCACGCCAACACCCACACCTACACCCGCCGCTAGTGGAAGATAGCGAAACAAAAAGGTCATTTTCATTCTTGATTAAACCCTAGACGCACTCTGGCGTGATCTTGCAAACGCCCCTGGCGCGCAGCCTATCCGCCTGCGAAACGCGGTGCTG
>JBAVUZ010000803.1:0-7110 GCA_049697035.1 Candidatus Angelobacter sp.
ATCAAAACGCGTTTCCAACAGGCTGGCCAAGTGGCCGCCTATAACCTGATAATCAACGGGCGGTTGTGGGCCTGCGTCGAGCGGTCGCCGAGCCGACGAACATGGTGTGTGCAGGACGCTATCGGGCGCTGCCTCGCTCATTGCGACGCCATCCACGGTTGGGTCGCTTGAGAACGCGGGTCCTCCCACAGGTCACCACCACTAGGGGGTCCGCCGGATCCCGGCGTTCAGCTAGTTACGAGGTCCAAAATGATGGGCGCCACCACCACTTCAGGCCTAGGCGAGTGACATGACAATGCCGCAGCTCTACACGCGGGAACGCCTAGCTGCGGAGCTAGGCAAAGATCGCCGTTTTATTTCAAAGCTACTCGCGAACGTTGCGCCCGATGGGCGCTGTGGCCGCTATCTAGGCTGGCGGCTGTCAACGGTGCTGCCTTTGCTTGAGGGTCGCAACAGGGCCGCTCCTCCTGACCTGCAGAAATTGGGGGCAGCGTTGGAGCGCGCAACGGACGATTTGCAGGCAGGCCTTGAACGGCTAAAACGGGAGCCAAGCATCTCTGTTCGGCGCAATAACCTGATGCGAAAAGTTGGGCCCCTGGTTGGGCGATTTTTCCATTCGCTCGACGCGACGGCCGTTGGCGAGAGCGAGGCTGAACGCATCTGCAACGACGTACTACGCAATCACCTGAAGGGGCTGGCGCTTGCCGAGTTTGCGCATTTGCTGGAGGCGCGATTTGGCGAGGACGGATCACTAATTGAAGGTGGTGAACTCGACCATAGGGTAGCCAGAAATGAGCGATCATCGCCCTGATCTAGCTAAACTACTGCGTTGCTGCATCTAAACCGGAGGCGCAGGAGCCGTCCACCGATAGCGCGACCGTTTCCACGTGCCCTATTAAAAACGTGGGACCTGTTTCCGTCGCCAACAAGCGCGTGCCCGTTGGGTGTCGCTGACGATGAAACGTCCGTGCTCGATCGATCGACCGGGGGGCGGGAAACGGTCCCGATGCATGAGGCGAAGGCAGACCATGGCAGAGAAACCGCAATTTGGTCCGGCAACGCCGGCCTCGACGCCGGCAGAGAGCGCCGCGCAGAAGCACGCCGACGCGACGGGCGAGCGGAAGTTTCGGATTCCGCCAGATTTCCACGATGTGACCGCCGAACGCTTCAGCAAGACTGCCGCGATCATCGGCTATCCTGTCGCGACGCCACGCGAAGCGAGCAACCCGGTCCCGCCGCCGCTGCAGTTCCCGCCGCACTGGAAGGTCGAAACGGTGGAAAAGACCAGCGGGACGACCACGATCATCGGCACCGCGCCGCCGGGAAAAGATAAGCCCGCTCGCCCAGTCTGTGGGGGCGACGCGCCCACGGGGAAGCGCTGAGGCGGCACAGGCGCTCGCCCATATCGCCGTGAATATTGCGAATGGTGGGTTGAAGTGATCGGAAAGCGCGACCAGCCGCTGCTTGATCTGAATCAAAATCTGATTTGGCTTCGCGTGCTGAAGCAGCACCATCGCAGCTCAAAGGAGAACCAATTATGCGCCAATCAGTTGATCGGAGCAATGGCCGTGGCCGCAGCGGTTCTGTCGGCGTGTCCATTTCGGTCACTTGGTCGGCGACCCAGATAAAGTCTCACCCTATCTCAGGATAAAGCGTCCGCAGGGGTGGGGAAGCCCTTGAGCGCGGCGAGGGTGGCCGGCGTACACCGGCGGCAGGAACGACGGGAAAAATCACCAGACGACCCCGCCGAGCACTCCCGTCTAAGTAGGGCGCCCCCTTCGCTAAGCATCGAGATCCGCCTCGAAAGCGCACAAGTTATCGCGTCCGCGGCGAATTAGCGCGAAGCCAAAAGCAGACCTTCACGTGTTACTGCCAACAGCGCGCTTGTGCCGACACCGGTCGGCCATCGGTTGTGCAGAAGTGTAGTCCAGACGTATTGCTCCTGCTCGCTCTATCGTGCCCCACCTTTTAAAGGTTGGACGTCACGCCTCTAGGATAATTTCGTACTTACTTGCTGGTAGAATGAGAGGCGGATAGGATTGAGCGAAATCAAAAAACGGGCTGATTTAGCTAAAGCGCCCGCGATATTGAGGCGGGACTCTCTGCAGCGCCACAGAACTGCTTAGTTTTGCTCCTCAAGATGCTAAGGTGATTTCTCTGGTGTCCGCTTTGGCTAAAACACCGACGCATTCACACAGCTCCAGCCGAACGATTGCGTTCGCCTCGATTATTTGGGCGAGTTCGATATTCCTCAGCCGCATCATGGGCCTGCTGCGCGAGCAGATCATTGGGCGATCTCTTGGCGCTACCCGTGAGGCAGATTTGTACTTTGCGAGCTTCACACTGCCTGACTTCCTAAACTACCTTTTGGCCGCCGGAGCGTTGTCAGTCGTCTTTATTCCGATCTTTGTAGAGTACGTTGAGCGCGATGAGCACGAGGGTGCTTGGCGTGCCTTGAGCGTGATTGCAAATTTCATCCTGATCGTCGGCGGGCTGGCGATTGCATTGCTCATGGTCTTTGCCAAGCCGCTTGCGGGTTTAGTTGCTCCCGGATTCACCGGTGCCGGCGAGCTGGACAACCTCACGCACCTGATCAGAATCATCTTACCGGCCCAATTGTTTTTGGTGGTCGGCGGATTGTTGTCGGCGGCCTTGCAGGCGCAGGACCGACATTTGCTGCCGGCACTGGCACCGCTGGTTTACTCCGCAGGGATCATTCTCGGCGGCTTGATCGGATCACGTGTCGGCGCGAGTGCCGACGGGTTCGCATGGGGCGTCCTGATCGGCGCGGCACTCGGGCCGTTCGCACTACCGCTGTGCGGCTGCATGCACAGCAAGATGCGATGGCATCCACTCTTCTCCTTGGCCAACCCGGATCTGAAAAGATATCTGTGGCTGTCGTTTCCCATCATGGTCGGCTTCTCGATCGTCGTGGTGGATGAGTGGATCGTGAAGAACCAGGCCTCATACCTGCCGGCGGGGGCTCTGTCCTATCTGCAATACGGCCGCACCCTCATGAAGGTTCCGATCGGCGTCTTCGGCATGGCCATCGGAGTCGCCTCTTACCCGACGATCAGCCGCATGGTGGCTGCGGGCAGCATCGTGGATGCTTACGGCACGCTCGCGCATGCGGTACGGCTGATGCTGTTCGTTACCTTCGCGGCCCAGGTCTGCCTGACATTGGCCGGCTTCGAAGCGTCGTATCTCATCTGGGGTTTTATGTCGCACCGGTTTAACGCCGCCGATGCCGCAGCAACGGGCTCGGTGCTGGCATTCTTGTGCCTCGGTCTTTCCCGCTGGGCGGCTCAAACCGTCATCAGCCGCGGCTTCTATGCGCTGGGAAGCACGTGGCTGCCGACCGCGGTCGGCACGGCCGTCGCATTCTGCGCCGTCCCGCTCTACGTTCTGCTTCGACAGCAGAATGGCGCGATCGGCTTGGCCATCGCGAGCGCAATCGCGATTGTTGTCTATGTGCTGCTGTTAGGCTGGTTGCAGTACCGGCGGTTCAGCCGCGAAGCCGCGGCTAGAGGGGATAGCCTCGATCGTGTGTATGGCATGCTCGATCCGGCGTTACGGATGGGGTTAGCCTGCGGCACCGCAATCGGCGGAGGATTTCTGATCCGCCTTCTTTTGCCCCAATTTCTCTTGGGGATGGACTTCCCCTCGATCTTAGTGCGGAGCGGAACCCTATGCTTCGTCGGGCTCGGCTTCTACCTAATCATTGCACGGCTATTAGGGATCCACGAGCTGGCAGAGGTTCAGGAACTGATCAGACGCAAACTCACGCATCGGGAACTTCTGCCGAACAAGCGAGGCCAATGACCGGACTATCGGCCTTAGAAGGCGCCGACAAAGGTTCCTCAAGCAAGGGGGATGGTCCGTCGAGGGTTGCTTCGTCGTCGCGGCCGCGCAGCGAGGTTTTACCTGCCCGAGGTCTGAAGATCCGATACGAGAGCTTGAAGTAGAGGTTCAGCGTCACCACGACACGCCTAGAAGTGGTTGTATCAAGCCTTGGCGGAGATTGAGCAGAAATTCTTTCCTAGGGACAATAGCCGTTCCTCGCAGCCACCCCCTCCACAAGCAATTTCCCGAAATCAGCCGCGATCCTGGGGGCATCACGATGCTCGCGGACAGTTTCATTCTTGATCCAGATCAATATAGCAGCGCGTTTCACACTGTAACGCTCGTTGGCTGTTTCAATGCGAGATCACGGAGGTTTGCAGATGCGTGAGAAGATCAAATCGGAAATGATTTCGCGCCGAAGAATCTTTCGCCTGTTGGGATTAACGGCTGGGTGGGGCTTCGCCGCAGCGGCCCCGTCCTTGCTAGCTTCGTCAGGCGCCAAGGCGCAGACGGAAGGGATGAAGCGGCGTCAGGAGCGACGCACAGGTCGCCAAGAGAACCGTCAAGACCGGCGGACAAATCGCCAGGGCGGCACCGGTAGCAAGTCCGGTGACACCGATGACTAAAATGCGACGCTAAGCGCGTCGAAGCCCTATAGAGCTCGGACCCGTTGACGGATTTCCGCACCCTGGTGTGGCGTGCCGCCAAGCTGCCGCCGTGCCCACCTCGCGTCCCGGGTTATCACGAGGTCGAGCACGTCGCCTGCGGAGGTTGATCAAGCATCAATTTAGCGTCACAGTATCTAGCTATTCTTCCGGGAGGGACTCCGGTGAAAAAACGTACAGCAGATCGTCGATGTTTAAAATAATAGCTGCCGGAGTGACTGCACTCTTCATTACCGCCGCTCCACTTGCCTACGCGGAGCAGGCCGGCTTCGCACGACCGCTTAACCGCGGCCGACTGGGAGCATTTGACGGATGCGCGAATTAAAATCGTCAAGGCCGCCCTGCAGCAAACCCGACGCCTGCTTCATCGTCCGAGACGGCAACGGGCAGCAGGTCGCCTACGTCTTTGAATAGCGGCGATTCGCTATTTGGATACGCAAGCCCGTCCCTCACCAACGGGCTTGCACACACTGCTGCAGCACTCGGCATCCGCTGCGCAGGCTGAACCATCAGCCTTGCACGCGACTAGCTGTGGACGTGGAGTGGAGGTGGCCGCCCGACCGTGTTCGGTTAAGAAGGCCGTGACCGTGCGATACGAGGCCTTTTGCTCGAGCTCACGTGCGGCTACCGGTGAAGCCGCAATACCGATCAAAAGCGCGAAAGACAACATCGACGGAACCGGGTGCATGCGCATGATCACCATCCTCAGGTACTGATTTGTTGAAGAATCGAACCATTCCTGGGCGCGTTGAGCCATAACCTCGTAGTCGGAGGCCAATCGCTGCATGCCGGTACGGGCTTCGATGTTACTGATCCTTTCCCCGACAGTGCGAACTTCTTCGGCGCGCCTGTGCCGTACCTCGGGTTATTCCATCGAAGCTGTATGGCATCGAGGAATCATGATGAGCGCCTGCCCTTCCATCATTGATCTAGGTCAATAGCCGCGGGCGGATCCGCCAACATCGCAGGCTGTCCCCGCAGAGTTCGCTTACACCCCGATTCAGGAAGTATACCGACTGCGCGCGATCTGACGTGATGGGGCCAGAAGCAGACATGACGCCTGCTGTTTTGAGTTGACCAGTAAAACCGCTAACTCGAGGTGTTTCCCTGGTAGCGTTTGGGCAAATCGTCTTTGGCGGTATTCTGAGGGGTTGGTAATAGAACATTGAACACCGCGCCTCGATGGACGCCGGACGACGCCCAAAGCCGTCCATCGTGAGCTTCAATGATCGACCGACAAATCGCTAGCCCCATTCCCATACCTTCCGATTTTGTCGTGAAGAACGCCTCGAAGATGCGGTCGAGATCTTCTGGATTGACGCCCGTTCCGGAGTCTTCTATCGACACCAGCACTCCTTCGGAGTCACGAATTGCGGTTTTCACCCTGAGGACTCGTGCCTGGGGCGACACCGAGTCCATTGCTTCGGCAGCGTTCCTGACCAAGTTCGAGAAGACCTGTCGCAGCTGGCCGCCATTGCCAATAACCAGAGGGAGCGGCCTGGTCAGCTCGGTTTGGACAACAATGCTTTTCCTTTCCAGCTCGACACGCATGAGTGCGAGAACGTTTTGAATAACATCATCGATCTGGACAGGTATTTTTTCCTGGCTACCTTTCTTGAACATCGAGCGGAGGCTTTCAATTATCTCGCCAGCACGGTGACCCGCACCAGCGATGGCGTTCAAGGCTGCACGCGCTTCGTCGAGATTTGGCCTTTCGTTTGCAAGCCATCGCAATCCCGCATTGGCATTCGCTACAATAGCCGCGAGCGGTTGTTTAAGCTCATGGGCGATCGAGGACGAAAGTTCACCGACGGTCGCAACGCGATTCATATGCGTCAACTGGTCATTGATGGCGTGAATACGTGCCTCCATTCGCTTGCGGGCAGAAATGTCAACAATTGCCGAGAGCACCATGGTGCCCTCGTCGGTCTCGATCGGGTTGAGCCCGATGTCGACGGGAAACTCGCTGCCGTCCTTCTTTAGACCATAGAGGTCGCGTCCTGCTCCCATCGGCCTCGACACGGGATCTGCAAAGAACGACTTCCGCAGCTCCGGATGGTTGGGGCGATAACGCTCAGGCACGAGCATCTCGATTGGTTTGCCAAGCAGCTCATCACGCGTATAGCCGAATACCCGCTCGGTCTGCGCGTTGACCATCTCGATGCGGCCGGTAGGCCCGCTCATCACAATCGCGTTTGGCGCCGACTCCACCACTTGGCGGAAGCCCACCTCGCTTCTTTGAAGCGCCAGCTTATTTCGTTGCAGAGGGTCCCCTTTGCCTTCTGCCGGCATGACTCCCTCCAGCTCAGTGCTGCTAAATTATCGCCGAATCCTAGTTATTGGCGGGGCAGGCGACATTTCGGTCAACAACCTGGATTTATCCATGTAAAGCTTACACCGACGATTATTCTCGTACCAGCACCAGGACGACGCCGATCCGCGGCGCCGATGATGCTGATGAAATCGCACCGCCTCACAGGCCTCATGCTCAAGTCGGGATCACAGCCCGGCGCATCACTGAATTGGAGTGGCCGCCACAAGAAAAATGTGCCGGTCCGCTTCCGCCTACGGTCATCAACGTCGTTTCACGCGCAAGACGGTG
>JBAVUZ010000804.1:0-2813 GCA_049697035.1 Candidatus Angelobacter sp.
CGGCACCTGTTTGCCGCGACGATACGTCACGTCCGCCGTAAGGATCACGCGCGCCTGGGCATCTTCAATGCGGCTGCGCAGCGCTCCCACGCTAAAGCCCGCATACACCACTGAGTGCACGGCGCCAATGCGCGCGCATGCCAGCATGGAAACAACGCCTTCAAGGCACAACGGCATATATACAATGACGCGGTCGCCTTTCTTCACGCCCAGCGACTTCAGCGCGTTCGCCGTGCGGCCCACCTGGTCCAGCAACTGTCCATACGTTACCTGCCGCTCGGTGCCGTCCTCGCCCACCCATATATAGGCGACTTTATTCTTGCGGCCGGATTTCACCTGGCGATCAAGGCAGTTGTACGTGATGTTGAATTTGCCGCCCTGGAACCACTCAAACGTCGGATACTTCCATTCAAAAACTTTCGTCCATGGACGGAACCATTCCAGTTCATTCGCGGCGTCGGCCCAGAACGCTTCAGGATCTTCCACGGATCGCTTATATTCCGCGTTGTAATCTTTCAGGCGCGCGTTTTCGACGAGAGATTTTGGCGGTAGAAGTTCGTTCTCCGCGTGTAAGAGCTGCTCAATCCCGGCTTCAGAGTGGGCGACCGTTGACATTGACTCCTCCTCAGGCGATGCGGCCACTAGGGCCAATCCGGCTCAGATGCTGGCCTTATCGCTGACTGTGACCTTCAGCCAAAAAATGGCGAAATGGCAAATCAGACCATCTCGCCCATGTGGCGGCGCAGCCAATTGTAACGCCGTCAGGCAGCTATGAGCGGACATCATAAGATGAGCCTTGCTCAGTTGATGTGACTAGGATCACACTAGAATGAGGGAGATCGGGAACCACTGATTGCGCGAACAACAGCATCAGGAGTTGCTTACCGCGGATTTGCGCGGATGTTCGCGGATAAAATCATTCTTTTGCTTTTTTGCTTCTTAGATCAGCGTCATCAGTGCAAATCAGTGGTGAGCTTTTATTCAAACTGCTTCCTGAACTCCGCCATCTGCTGTTTCAGCTCCGCCACTTCACTGCGTAGCGCCGCGACCTGTTCTTCCAGTTGAATCAGGCGTTCCGCGTCGGCTGAGTAAGAGCTTGAGGCGGTTTCTGCCGGTGGCTCCCAGGCTTCCACGTCGCCGGAAAGCAGATGCGCGTAGCGGATTTCTTTTGTTCCCGGCCTTCGTCCCAGCGCTTTGGCCAGCGGAGGCTCGCGCCGCATGAGCTGTTGCAGCCCGGAGAGTACGTCATCCAGGTGTTCAAACTGGTACATGCGTTCGGTGCGTCCGCGCAGTTCGCCGGGCGTCTGCGGGCCGCGCAGCAGCAGTACGCAGATCAATGCCGTTTCCTGGCGGGTAAAGTTGAAGACCTCCTGCATGCGATGCTCGTACTTGGTCACGCGCCCGTCAGCGCCGCTGGCAGGGCCGGCCAGCCGCTTGTCGCTCAGGTTGCGCAGCGCCAGCCGGACAGTCTCTTCATCAAAGTTCGTTACCGGCTCGCGATTGTTTTTCTGGTTGCAGGCGTTGATCAGCGCGTTCAGTGAAAGCGGGTAATAGTCGGGCGTGGTGATGTCTTTTTCCACCAGCGCACCCAGTACCCGGGCTTCAGCGGGATTCAGCACAATATTCACGCTAACAATTTATCAGGAGCGAGGCGGGTAGTTCATCGGCGAGATGGTTCTGCTTAAAGCGCGGCCTCATGCCGGATCGCGTCCTGATTGGTAATTGTCCAGACGCTGCCTTTCATGTTGATCCAGCGTTTCTCCTGGAATTCCCCCAACATTCTGGACACGGTTTCCCGCGTCGTCCCCATGGATTGGCCTATTTCCTCGCGGGTCAGGATGACTCGAATCCGTATTTTGGCCGCCTTTTTATCCTCATCCGCCATCGGATATTCCGCCCAATGGAGAATCAGCCGCGCGAGTCTTCCTGAGACGGACTCGGAAAGGCCAAGGCACCGCACGGAGGCGTATGCGTCTTTGCAGTCGCGGTTGAGCTGGCTTGCCACGGTCTTGCCCAGATGGCTGGAGGTTTTCAGCAAATCAAGAAACAGGGTCTTCGCCAGGAAATCGGCATGACAAGGCTCGAGTGTTTCAACCGTGGATTCATGCGGCGTGCCTGTTAAGACCGCCGCTACACCAAGGATCACGCCAGGGCCAACCACCCTCAGAATTGCAACTCTGCCGGTACTGGAAACCATGGATTCTTTGGCCGTGCCCAAACGCAGGAGAAATATTCCGGTTGCAGATTGCCCTTCCAGGAAGAGCAGTCCGCCTTTGGGGAAAGACACGGGAAGATATCCCGCTTCCGTCTCCATGATGTCTTGCTTCGCCGTCTCGCCCATAAGACATTCACCGTCCGCTGGCGTCCGACGCAAATGCAGCGCGCCTTTGGCGGGCATGGGGCCTCCTTGAGATCGGGCCCACCGATGATATTCCTTCACAAGCGTCGCTGGCTGTTCAATGTGGGACAGCGTGGGTCTACATCGATTTGCGCACGCCCACGCAAGGGGATGTCCATTTCAAAGTTATTGGCGCTGACAAGGTTGACGGCAAAGCCGCGGTAGTCCTGAAATTTGAGACCAAAAAAGACCAACAGGCGCTGCTGCATCGTGAATTGTTTGGCACGCAGTACGTCATGAAAGGCAGCGGCAAGGCGTGGATCGATCTCGCATCCATGAACGTGCTGCGGTTGGAAATCCAATATCTGGACCCGCCGATGCCTGAAGGCGTGCTCTCACTGTCCCTCGATTACGCTCCGGTGGTGATCCAGGAAAGGACTTTCTGGATGCCCAGGACAGTCACAGCGGAGCAAAC
>JBAVUZ010000805.1:0-2166 GCA_049697035.1 Candidatus Angelobacter sp.
CTACCGCACTCGGCGTTGGACTCGGTTTCGGCTGCATGTTCGTCGCGTTCTTATCCGTCAGCTTTCCGTCTGGCCCAAATACAATCTGCAGCCCGCTGTTTTCGCTATCGCTCGCCACATCCTTCGGAACCGCTACCGCATACACCCAGGTTGACCCCACAAACTTGTCACCTTGCTTGGTTACATCACACCGCGCATAATCCGGAGCGCCCAGGATGATCTCAACTTCTGATTCGCTCATGCCCGCTCGCAGCGTGTCGTATTGATGCATCCAGCGATCCACCGGCAAATCGCTCACGTAGGGCAGCCGGATGCTGGTGCGAAACTGGTCATAGTTCCGGTATTTCGAGTTTCGCGCCGCGCAACGCTGCTGCTCTTCTTTGGCCGCTTTCACGTTCTTTTGAAAACGCGCGTTCTCTTTTTCCAGGAACTCATAGCCAACAACCATCAGCCATGCTCCCAGCAGCACCACCACAGCCAAGATGACAAGTCCGCGTTTTTTCACTAGTTCCTCAGCGGCTTGCCGGTCTTCAGCGTGAACTGTATGCGTTCCTGCGTCTTCTTCTCGCCGCAGAGTGATTTGAACCCTTCGCGTTCCAGGTCCAGAATGTACTGCTCGCTCACCGGCGTTCCTGGCGTTACGTTGCCGCCGCAGATTACCTCAGCCACCTTGGTCGCTACCTTCACATCGTGGTCGCTGATGTATTCGGCCTGCTTCATTAGATGGATTCCTAGGCGCAACGTCGCAAGCGCGTTTTCTCCTGGCGCGGGGATGTCCATGCGCGGGACAGGCGCTTTATATCCAGCGCGGGCCAGTTCCAGCGCGCGATCTTTTGCATCCGCCAGGATGCGCTCGCGATTCATCGAGATCATGTCGCCATCAGAAAGGAAGCCAAGCCCGCGGGCTTCATATGCTGACGTGGAAACCTTCGCCATGGCGATGGTTTCGAAAATCCGTTTCATGCCTTCCATCACTTCCACTGACTCACCGCGACCATCGGGCCGCACGGCCTTCGCGTTGTCCAGCGCGCGTAGCAGCATCTCTTTGCAGCCGCCGCCACCCGGCAACAGACCGACGCCAACCTCCACCAGTCCCATATAGAGTTCCGAATGTGGCTGGCGCGCCGCGGAATGCAGGTTGATTTCGCAGCCGCCGCCCAGCGTCATGCCAAAAGAGGCCGTGACCACAGGGCGCGAGCAGAACTTAATGGCCTGCGTCATGCCCTGGAACTGCTTGATGGCCATGTCAACTTCGTCCCACTCTTCTTCCTGGACGGCCAGCATCAGCATCATCAGGTTAGCGCCCACGGAAAAATTCGCCGAGTCGCCGGTGATCACAAACGCTTCAAACTGGTCGCCAATGCCGCCGGTCTTCAGTGACTGCGTGACCATCTGCACAATATCGCCGCCCAGCGCGTTCATCTTAGAATGAAATTCAATGCAGCCAACGCCATCGCCCAGGTCGATGAGTGAAGCACCGGCATTTTTCTTGACCACGCCGTTGGATTTCTTAGCGGTTGAGACAGACCACACGCCTTCAGCAACCTTCACCGGCTGGTACTTGCCTGTGCGGAGATCAAAATAAGCGCGGCCGCTGGGCGATGAAGGATCGTCTTTGTACCAGGTCTTTGCACCCGCGGCTAAAAGTTTCTCCGCATTGGCTGAAACCGGCTTGCCTTCCTTCTTCATGCGCGCGACGGTCGGCTCCACGCCGGCAAGGTCCCAAACCTCAAACGGCCCCACTTCCCAGTTAAAGCCCATGCGCATGGCCTGGTCGATTTCGACCACCGTGTCCGCAATTTCAGGAATGCGATTGGCCGAGTACGTCCACAGATCGCTGAGCGTGGTCCAGATAAACTGCGTGGCCTTGTCGCGTGGATCGCCGGCGAGGATGGTGCGCAGACGCTCGCCCATATCCTCAATATTTTTGGCCATCTCCAGCGCTGGGAACTTGGCTTTCTGCACGGGGTGGTATTCCAGCGTCTTCCAATCGATGGCCTGGCGCTCTTCTCCCTGCGCGCCTTTCACCTTCTTATAGAAGCCGGACTTCACCTTGTCGCCCAGCAGTTTCTTCTCCAGCATCTGTTTGAAGAAGTCCGGCAGCTTCAGGTCAGAGCGTTCGTCCTGCACGTTTTTGCTGAAGTTGGTGACCACGCTGCCCAGCAC
>JBAVUZ010000806.1:0-4586 GCA_049697035.1 Candidatus Angelobacter sp.
CTTTCAAGATAAGGGAATGGATTCGTCTTCGCGGCGGGAGCATTGTTAACTAACAACGTCATCGCCATCGCAAAAGTTGGATTTCCCCCGAGTTTGTTTGTTTCCGCAAAGGCCAAAATTGTTTCCAGTAATTGATCGCATTGTGCTGAGTTTTGTGTCTGGCACACTGATACAACCTGGGTGTAAAGCTGAGCCATTCGCTCATTCCCAGTTGCGGAAAGGGCATTGGTGGTGCCATTCTGAATGGCAGACATGGTTGCGGGGGCAACCAATCCCAAAAACACTACGAGTAGTGACTTTCGAAAATAGAAGATCAACCCACGATCCTCCACAGATTTTGGGGGTGTTCAGTTGAACATAGCGTGAATGGCCGCTACTCTGCAAGTGTTCGTTCCTGCAGCAAAAGCCAGGCATGCGTCGTTTTGCTCATCGCGTTCAGAATTTTGCTTCTCGATTAAGGTAATCCTGCTATGGGAACCATGGTAAAGCGTAGAGCCTGTGAAGCTTTAGAAGCAGCTCTACTCAGAAATTCGCCTTAGCCACCCTCCAGATGGGGGTTACTCTTCCCGTAAGTGCATGAACCTTAGAGGGGAACGGCTGATTGACAATTTCTGTCACCCGGCACACAATCGCCCTACTCAAGTTTTTCCCACTCGCCAGCGGCTGTCCCCCGGCCTCTTTGAGACATGGTGCGCTTGAGACAAATTCATCCAGGACCTGCTACTGACTATGTCGCAAAGGCTAGGCGATCTTCTAGTCAAAGAGAAGATCATCACGCACGACCAACTCGATAAGGCGCTGAAGGCGCAGCGTGAATCCGGCCCCAATTCGCGCCTGGGTTCCACGCTGGTCCACCTGGGATTTGTAAGCGACGAGGAAGTGACGAATTTTCTCTCGCGGCAGTACGGCGTTCCCGCCATCAACCTGCAATATTTTGAGATCGATTCTTCCGTGGTCAAGCTGATCCCGGAAGAGACGGCCAAGCGCTACCAGATTCTTCCGCTCAGCCGCGTCGGCGCGTCGCTGACCATTGCCATGGTGGACCCGACGAACGTTTTTGCCATGGACGATATCAAGTTCATGACCGGCTTCAACATTGAGCCGGTGGTGGCGTCTGAATCCGCCATCATGGAAGCAATCGAAAAGGCTTACGGCGGTTCGCAGCAGGAATCAAACGTGGATGAGCTGCTGGCGGCGATGGGTGACGAGGCCGACGTCGAGCTCCAGGCGGAGCAGGACGATATCGATCTGGCCGAACTGGAGAAATCGGCCGATGAAGCGCCCATCGTCAAGCTGGTGAATATTGTGATGACGGACGCGGTCAAGCGCGGGGCCAGTGACATCCACATTGAGCCATACGAAAAAGAATATCGGGTGCGTTTCCGCATTGACGGCATCCTGCAGCACATCATGTCACCGCCGATGAAGTTGAAAGACGCGATCACATCACGCATCAAGATCATGGCCAAGATGGACATCAGCGAAAAGCGCCTGCCGCAGGACGGGCGCATCATGCTGAAGATGCAGATGGGCGGAAAAAAGAAGCAGCTCGATTTCCGCGTGAACTGCCTGCCTACGCTGTGGGGCGAAAAAGTGGTCATGCGGCTGCTGGATAAAGAAAACCTGCGGCTGGATATGACCAAGCTGGGTTTTGAGCCGGAGTCGCTGGAAAAATTCCAGCGCGCGGTGCTAAAGCCTTACGGAATGGTGCTGGTTACGGGGCCCACGGGATCCGGCAAGACCAACACTCTTTATTCTTCCGTCTCACTGCTGAACAAGCCTGACACCAACATTATGACGGCGGAAGATCCGGTTGAGTTCCAGTTACACGGCGTGAACCAGGTGCAGATGAAGGAATCCATTGGCCTGAACTTTGCCGCCTCGCTACGCGCCTTCCTGCGGCAGGACCCCAACGTGATCCTGGTGGGCGAGATCCGAGACTTTGAAACCGCTGAAATTGCGATTAAAGCCGCGCTTACCGGCCACCTTGTGCTCTCTACGCTGCATACCAACGGCGCGCCGGAAACCATTAGCCGTTTGATGAACATGGGCATTGAGCCTTTCCTGGTGGCGACGGCCGTGCACCTGATCTGCGCCCAGCGTTTGATCCGGCGCATTTGCGTTGAGTGCCGTGAAGAAGTGCCGATGCCGCCGCAGGCCAAGGTTGATGCCGGGTTTACCCCGGAAGAAGCGAAGACGGTAAAAATTTTCAAGGGTAAAGGCTGCTCCGTATGCAATGGAACAGGCTACAAAGGCCGCGCCGGTTTGTATGAAGTGATGGAAGTGGACGACGACATCCGCGAATTGATTTTGATTGGCGCGTCGGCGGTGGAGTTGAAAAAGAAAGCCATTGAACGCGGCATGATCACGCTGCGGCGCAGCGGTCTGGTGAAAGTGAAAGAAGGCGTTACCACGCTGGAAGAAGTGGCGAGAGAAACGCTGCACTAAAAGCGGCTTTTGGCTATTGGCTCTTAGCCTTTAGCTCTGTATGAAAGATTCAGGCAGCTTCGGCTAAAGGGCAAAAACAAAGAGCCAAAAGCCAAGAGCGAAGAGCCAAAAGCGAAGAGCCAAAAGCAATTAGCAACTGGCAATTAGCAATTAGCCCAGCTAAAGCGGATGCAGGCGAAACAGGCTAAAGGCAAAGAGCGCTAGAGCCAAAAGCTAAAGGCCGAAAGGCAAGAGCCGAAAGGCAAGAGCCGAAAGGCAAGAGCCAAGAGCCATTAGGAAAGAACAGGGAACCACATGAATGTGACACTAAGCGATCTGTTGAAGAAGATGCTGGACATGTCTGGCAGTGACCTGCACATCACCACCAACTCACCGCCGCAGGTGCGCGTGCACGGGCATTTGCAGCCGTTGGATATGCCGCCGCTAACGCCGTCAGAAACCAAGCAGCTTTCTTACAGCGTTCTCACCGATGCGCAGAAGCATCGCTTTGAAGAAACGCTGGAGCTGGATTTCTCTTTCGGCCTGAAAGGGCTGGCCCGCTTCCGTGGCAACTGTTTTAACCAGCGCGGCGCGGTGGGAGCGGTTTATCGCGTCATTCCATTCGAGATCAAGACGTTCCAGCAGTTGAACCTGCCGAACGTGATCTCTAAATTGTGCGATAAGCCACGCGGACTGATTCTGGTCACAGGTCCCACGGGCTCCGGCAAATCGACGACGCTGGCCGCCATGCTGGACAAGATCAACACGGAGCGCCACGACCACATTATTACCATTGAAGACCCGATTGAATTTGTGCACCAGAACAAAAGCTGCCTGGTGAACCAGCGCGAAGTCCACTCTGACACGCAGTCGTTTTCAAACGCGCTGCGCGCCGCGCTGCGTGAAGATCCGGACGTGGTGCTGATCGGCGAAATGCGCGACCTGGAGACGATTGAGTCGGCCCTGCGCATTGCGGAAACCGGCCACTTGACTTTTGGCACCTTGCACACGAATTCGGCGGCATCCACAATCAACCGTATCATTGACGTTTTTCCGTCGCACCAGCAGTCGCAGATTCGCGCACAGCTTTCCCTGGTGTTGGAAGGGATCCTTTGCCAAACGCTGCTGCCGCGCGTGGGCGGGCAGGGACGCGCGATGGCCATGGAGATCCTTATTCCCAACGCCGCGGTGCGAAACCTGATTCGCGAAGACAAGATCCACCAGGTCTATTCGTCAATGCAGTCAGGGCAGGACAAGTTTGGCATGCAGACGTTTAACCAGTCGCTGGCGACGCTTTATTTCCAGAAAGCCATCACGCTGGAAACCGCGTTGGCGCGTTCTTCGATGCCGGATGAGTTGCAGGACATGATCAATCGCGGTGTGCAGGCGCCGAAAGTTGCCGCGGCCACGCCGCAGCGCAGGTAAAAGTTTTTCCAGCCTCCCCCGGGGTTGGCGAGTGATGTCGGTAGGCAAAAAGGACGAGAGGAGTTCACGGTATGCCGGTATTTACATTCACAGGGACCGACCCCCAAGGCAAGAAAGTTGCGGGGGAACGGTTAGCTGACAGCAAGGCCGCGGTCACAATGCAGTTGCGCCGCGAACGCATTACCCCCGGGGCCATAAAAGAAAAGGGCAAGGAATTTGCTCTTCCTAAACTGGGCACCGGCAAAGTACCTGTCAAAGACATCGCCGTTTTCTTCCGGCAGTTTTCCGTCATGATTGACGCAGGTCTTCCGCTGGTGCAGTGCCTGGAAATTCTGGCGGCAAACCAGGAAAACCAAGTCTTCCAGAAAAATCTTACGGGAGTGCGGCAGAGCGTTGAAGGCGGTTCCACGCTTTCCAATGCCATGCGGCAATATCCTAAAATCTTTGACGATCTCACCACCAACATGATTGAAGCGGGCGAGGCCGGCGGTATTCTGGATACCATTCTTCAGCGCCTGGCAACCTACGTTGAAAAAGCCGTGAAGCTCAAATCGGCGGTGAAGTCAGCGCTGATCTATCCGATTTCAGTTATCTCCATTGCCGCGCTGGTTGTGGGATGTCTGCTTAAATTCGTGGTGCCGATCTTTGCCAACATGTTCATCAGCATGGGCGTTGATTTGCCGCTGCCGACGAAGATTGTTATCGGGCTCAGCAATTTTGTCGGACGCTTCTGG
>JBAVUZ010000807.1:0-13455 GCA_049697035.1 Candidatus Angelobacter sp.
CCACTGCGACCCACGCCAGCACCACTACCATGGTCATCTTCAGGGCAAACTGGAACAGGTCAGTAACCAGAACGCCCCACAGTCCGCCGATGGATGTGTAAATGCCGGTAAAGGGAATCAACACAAAAATGCAGATCAGCAGCGCCGTGTGGCTGGGTAGGCCCAAGGTGTAATGCAGCAAGGTGTGACCGCCTAGCGTTAGTTGCAGGACTTTGCCTTGCGCAATGAGCGGCCCCAGCAGCACAGCGATAATGCTGACCATGGCGTTAGTGACCCAGCCCAAGATCAGGCAATTCATCGCCAAGCCAAGATAGACGGCCTTGAATCCACGCAGAAAAGCTGCCGGCCTGCCTCCATAGCGGATCTCCGTGAGTTCTACGTCAGTCAGCACTTCCGCCCGCCGCCAGTAGCGGGCAAAGAAAAAGACTGTCAGCATGCCCCCGAGGCAGGAGGTCCACCAGATCCAGTTGCCGGCGATTCCCTGCGTTGCAATCACGCCGCTCACAAACAGGGGAGTATCGGCGGCAAACGTTGTGGCCACCATGGATGTGCCGGCCAGCCACCAGGAGACATTGCGTCCGGAGACAAAAAACTCTTCAGTGTTGCCGCCCGAGCGACGGCGGTAATAGATGCCAATCGCCAGGTTGATCAGCAGATAACCGGCAATCACGATCCAGTCAGTCCAGGTCAAAGGCATAAGATTTCCCAGCTCCGCGCTAAAGGCGTGTCAGCCCATGGATTGCGGCTTGCCGCCAGACTAGCAGAAGAACGCGCTGGAGTGCCCCGGGGAAACCGCTTAACCAGCAAGGGAGCGCCTGCAAGGTCAACGCCTGTGAACCATGCCGAATACTGTCCCATCGTTCACGATATTCTGACCAAACCACCTCCGCATTTCTGGTATCGTTGCAAAATGGTGCAAAAGTTGGTGCACAATTGGGTGGTCGTCGGCATTCTTCTGCTAGCACTCTCCTCTTCTGCCATTGGCGGCGATTTTCAGCGCGTGGCCCCGGTCCATCTTGATCATGACGGTGAAAAGTGGGCCCAGAAAACGCTGAAGAAGCTCTCGCTTGAAGAAAAAATCGGGCAGATGTTCATGATCCGCCTGGCGATGCCCCAATTTGTTAACCTCAAGAACCCTGAGTACCTGAATTGGCTTGACCAGATTCAGCGCTACCACCTTGGCTCTATTCTCCTCACCGTCCCTGCTGAAGGCCCGTCGCTTTCGAAAAGTGAGCCCTACGAAGCGGCCATGTTGATCAACCAGCTTCAGCGCACATCTAAACTTCCCCTGCTTGTAGCTGCCGACTACGAGCGCGGCGTTTCGATGCGGCTCAATGGCACCACGGTCTTCCCTCACAGCATGGCTTTTGGGGCCGCAGCCAAGCCGGAACTTGCCGAACAGTTCGGAAAGATCGTCGCTCAGGAATCCCGCGCAATCGGCGTGCAATGGAACCTGATGCCCATTGCCGACGTGAATTCCAATCCCGCGAATCCCGTCATCAACACTCGTTCGTTTGGTGAAGATCCTGCGCAGGTAAGCTCCCTGGTTGCAGCTTACATTCGCGGCGCACGCAATAATGGCCTTCTCACCGCCGCCAAGCATTTTCCCGGACACGGTGATACTTCTACCGATTCGCATCTGGGAGTAGCCGCCGTGAATCGAACGCGCGAACAGATCAATGAGATCGATCTTCCGCCGTTCCAGGCTGCCATCTCAGCTGGAACAGACGCGGTGATGGTCGCGCACATTACCGCTCCTGTGCTCGAACCAGACCAGTCACGGGTAGCCACCAACTCTCCCGCCATCGTTACCGGGATTCTTAAGCAGCAGCTCGGCTTCAAAGGTCTGGTAATCACGGACGCCATGGATATGGGCGGTCTCACGAGCGTCTATCCAGAAGGTGGCTCGGCGGCGGCCAGACATGCTGCCATCGACACGGTAAGAGCGGGCAATGACATGATGCTTCTGTTCACCGATCTTGATGGCGCATACAAAGGCCTTTTGAGCGCTGTGCAGAGCGGTGAAATCCCGGAAAAGCGTATTGACGAATCCGTGCTCAAGATTTTGCGCGCCAAGGCCAGCGTTGGGCTGAATAAGGCTAGCCAGGTCGACATAAACAACATTTCTTCCGTCATCTCTAGTCCGCAAAACCTGGTGACAGCCCAGCAGATAGCTGATTCCGCCATCACGCTGGTCCGCGACAATGGCCGCATGCTGCCGCTCAGGCCGCAGCGACATTCGGCTTCTGCCCCAGCTTATGGAACGGTACAACAAGAAGGAAGCAAGTTCTTGTGCGTCATCTTTACTGACGACGTAAGAAGCGACAACGGACGCCAGTTGCAGCGCGAATTGCGCGCGCGTGTGCCTGATGCCCACATCATCTTTGTCGACCCGCGTATCGCCGCTGGCAGTATGGCGGAAATTCAGAGTGCGCTCAATTCTGCAGAAAATATTCTGGCCGCGATCTATTTAATCCCCGTCCCCGGCCGCGCTGTACGAAAAGAAGGCTCTACCGCCGTAAACACCATTTCCGTTCCTGACGCCACGGCAGCTTTGCTGCAATCGATCCTTGAGGCCAAGCGAGAGAAGACCGTAGTGGTAAGTTTTGGATCGCCTTATTTTCTGGCAGATTTTCCGCAGATTGAAAATTACGTCTGCGCCTACTCGAATGCCATTACTTCTGAGACGGGAGCGGTGAAAGCATTGTTCGGTGAGATTCCATTTCACGGACGCTTGCCAGTGACAATCCCAGGAATGGCGGAGCGTGGGGCGGGCAAGGATCATCCCGCACAGGGCCTGCGCAGTGGAACCGGAGCACGCCCGAGTCGCTGAGCCTAATCAGACTCCTGCAAAGTCTTTACGTGCGCCTCAAGCGCTCTTGAATACTCTCGCTCGGCCTGCAATTCTGACTGCAATTTTTTTACCAGGCCTTCCAGCCGCATAATCTCGATCTTCAATTTTCCCGCATCATTGAGCGGCGCAGTTTTTGCAGCCGTCGCAACGCCGTTTCCATTTGTTGCGGCCGGTTGAGCCACCGGAGTTGAAACTGCCTGCGGCGCAGCTACAGCAACTGGCTGTGGCAGAGGAACAGCAGCCGTCGCCGTGATGGGTAATGGCATTGCAGGGGCAAGTGCAGGTGCAGCAGCCGCTGCGGCACGTTGCTGCACTGGTGCCGGCGTTGCAGGAACAGAACGCGGCGGCATGGGAGCCGATGCTGCCGCGGAAAAAATACTGCTGAGCGCTACCGCCGCATTCGCGGCCGCGGCAGGTGTGGGAACAGGAGCGCCATTGCTCTTGAGCAGATGCTTGACGCGCGCGATCAAGTCTTGCGGCTGAAAAGGCTTGCGCAGCAGTTCGTCTGCCTTTACGGCAAACGCCTTTTCCGCCACAGCGCGGTTCACCACGCCCGACATCAGGATCACCGGGGTCTTCGCCAGTTCAGGATGCGACTTGATATGCTGGCAAACGTCGTAACCGTCCTTGTCCGGCATGATCACGTCCGTGATCACGATGTCCGGCTTCGCCGCTTCGATTTCGACCAGCGCCGTGGCTGCATCATGGCAGGCCACCACGTTGATGTTCTCGCGGCGAAACGCGATCTTGATCACTTCGCGCATGGTCGCACTGTCATCGATAAAATAGACAGTGGGGATCGTGCTCATCTAAAACCTCCATCGCCGTTGTCGTGCGCGGACTCATCCAGCTCCCGCAGGGCTTCCAGCATCAGTTCCGTGGCCGAGCGGAGCACGGTGCGTGTGGCGGCGCTCTCTCCGGGCAAAAATTTATAGGATCCAGCGTCCACACCGTTGCAATGCTTCACAATGTGGACCACCGCGTCATCTCCGATGCGGTCGCCACTCTCGGCGTGCGTGATATTGCCATTTTCAAAAAACACAATTCCATCAATGTTGCCCGCATTCACAGAGAGCGATCCGGTCTGCCGCGAATGCACCAGCATCTGGACCACTCCGGGCAAATCAAGGTGAGAAAGGCTGCCGGTTAGTCCTTCGTCAGAAGAATTCAGCATCTGCACGGGATGGAAGCCTTCAGCGCTGCTGCGCAGGAAGGTCTTGATCTGCGTCGCGATCAACTCCGGCCCCAGGCGCTTGTCTACGTAATCGGCGCAGCCGGAACGGAAAGCCTCCATCAACGCCTGGTCGCCGCCATCCCCCAGAGCAATTACAGGAATGTGCGCAGTCTTTGGATCGGCATTGATGATCGGCGGCAAATCATGCGCGCTGATTTCCCGCAGGTTGGTCGAACACAAGATGGCTGAAGGCGTGTCATATTCCAGCATGGTCAACGCATAGCCCGACTGCGTGGTGTGTACCACTTCAAAGCCCTCAAGCTTGAGCGCTTCAGTAATGCGGCGAGCCAGAAACACGTTGGCATCGATCAGCAAAATCTTGGCGGGCGCGGCGACGGTTGGGTTCATGAAGCCGCCTCCGCGCAGATCAGTTTTTCCAGGGCCACCACCGCGATGGTCTCATTCCCAATCGCTAACATGCCGCTGACATAAGGCGGCTCATTGCCCGTAAGCGGCACGCTTGCGGCGATGGCCAGTTCGCATTCGCCCGTGACCGGCACAGCCGTCAACTCCTGACGCGCTCCGATTTTGCAATTCGCAATCAAATAAAACTTTCTTGGCGGCGCTGCCGGTCCAACCAGGACGTGGGCAACGTCACACACCGGAACAATCCTTCCCCGCCGTACCAGCACGCCCGTCAGCAACGGCGTGCGATGCGGAAACGTTTGCACACTGTCTGGCCGCGCCAATTCAGTTACAGTTTCTGCCCGCAGAGCAAAGCGCTTTTCGCCCAGAGGAAAGAGCACATACGATTTGTCGGCCTCCGCGATCATACGGATACCACGCCGCGCACGCGTTCGAGTCCGGCCCGCACAATTTCCAACTCCGGCCTGTTCAGGAAAGCAGTGTGATTCACCACCGGTACCACCAGCCCATTTACCACGGCCAGGCCCCGATACCACCCTCGCTCTTCATGGGTAAAAGCCGGCGGCAATGCATGCAGCGCTGAAATTTCCATGATGCGGTCAGTCGAATCAACCAGCACGCCGGTAGGCATGTTGCGCAGGACCATCACGCGTGACGCGTTCGAAACCGGTAGCCGAAAATGCTGCGCGGCATCGATCACAAAATAGGTGGTGCCGTTACGTTCCAGCGTGTACTTTAATTTCGCGATCTGTGATGAAATTCCACCCAGCTTGAACGGATGCAGATCATCCATGCCCCGGATTTCCTTGACCGCACCAGCAGCGATGGCCAGTTTGTACCCGCCCACGGCAAACACAATCACGTCTTCACGCGCCGCTTTCACTTCAGGCCGAAGCTGTTTCAAGGGCTTCACAAGGCCCCCACTTTGGCCGCGCCAAAAATGTACAGAACGCGCTTCTCGATTCCCTGATAGATCGCTTCTATCGGCAAGACCTGATCCACGGCCCCGGTCTTGATGGCTTCCTGCGGCATCCCGAAAATTACGGCTGTCGATTCATCCTGCGCAATCACGTGCCCGCCGGCTGAACGGACCTGCTGCGCGCCTTTGGCGCCATCATTGCCCATGCCAGTGAGAATCACGCCGATCGTCATTGGCCCGGCATACTCCGCGGCACTTTCAAATGTGAGGTCAGCGCACGGACGATAACCGCTGACGCGCGGGCCATCGTCAAGAGAGATTCTTCCCGTAGGCGAAACACGCAAGTGATGCGAGCCGGGACAAACATAAAGCTGGCCCGGAACGATAATTTCGCCGGCTTCAGCCTCTTTCACCTTGATCTGTGATACTTCCGCCAACTGGCTGCTGAACTGTGCGGTAAAGTTCCCCGGCATATGCTGCACCAGGACCACCGCCCCGGGAAAATCCTTGGGGAAGTATGGTATGAACTTCATCAGCGTGGCCGGACCGCCGGTAGACGATGCCAGCACAATGAGCGGAAATTTCCCTGCACTCTTGGCCGCTGCATTTACCGCCGCGCGGACTTCCTGCATGCCGTTATCGCCATTCTTTGAAGCAGGCTCCACGCGCGGTAACGATGATGCGACTTCATGCTGCAACTTGGACCGCGTTGCCGTACGGACCACACGAACTTTCGCCGCCATCTTCAGCTTGCGGCACAACTCTTCTTTCACCGAACTCATGTCCAGATCAACGCCGCCGCTTGGCTTGGCCACAAAATCAATCGCGCCAAGTTCGAGCGCTTTCAACGTGACGTCCGCACCTTCGCGCGACTCGGAGCTCACAATCAAAATCGGCCGTGGGTTGCTAGACATGATGATCTCTGTCGCCTGGAGGCCATCCACGTGCGGCATGTTGATGTCCATGCTGATCACGTCGGGCTTCAGCGTCTCGGTTTGGGTGACGGCGTCTCGACCGTCACGCGCTTCGCCGCACACCTCAAGCTGCGGATCAGACGCAATGATGCCTTGCAGCACCTTGCGCATGAACGCCGAGTCGTCCACGATCAGCACCCGGGTTTTCTTGCTTAGCGTCATCTCTTGCAAAATCTCTCTGCTATCCTGCCGCCGCTTTTTCCAGCGCTTGTCCCGCCGGGGACCCGATTAATTTAGCCACCGCCGCAATAAACTGGTCTTCCTGGACCGGCTTGGTCAGGAAAGCCATTGCGCCTTCTTTCATTGCGCGTTCACGATGCTTGGCGCCTGCGCGTGACGTGACCACCATCACCGGAATACTGCGAGTCTGTGCATCCTGTCGCAAATGCGATAACAGCTCGTAGCCGTTCGTCCGCGGCATTTCAAGGTCGGTCACCACAAGGTCGCAACGGGTCTGCGTTACGATCTCCAGAGCTTCCAGTCCGTCCGCCGCCAGCTTCACGCGGTAGCCTGCCTTCTCCAGCATCCGTCCAACAAATTTGCGAACACTGATGGAATCGTCCACCAGCACCACAAGTTTTTCTTCTGGAACGAAATCAATGGCTTCCTGTGGGATTGCACCGTGGGCCACAGCCGCTGCGCCGGGCGCAAAAATACGAGCAGCATTGGCGCTGGTCATCAACGGACGGTGCTCAATGGCCTCGCCCGCCACCAAACGGTTCACATCGATCAACAGAATCAGGCTGCCATCCGGAGCGATGGTGGCGCCGGGAAACATCTTCAAGTTGCGCAGGAACTCGCCCAGGCTCTTGATAACAATTTCATCCTTGCGGACAACATCTTCCACCACGATGCCCACTTGCCGGCCCGCAACATTCGCAATCACCATGCGGAAGTAGCCATTGATCGGCTGAATTGGCTCCAGCCCCAGCACGCTATCCAGGCGCACGATTTCCGTAACCACGTCGCGCACTTTTGTCAGCAGCTTGCCACCAACTTCTTCAATTTCGTTGATCCGGAGCCGCCTGATCTCTTCGACAAATGACAGTGGCAGAGCAAACATGGAAGTGCCGCAACGGACAAACAGGGCCTGCGAAATGATGAGCGTTAGGGGCACTTTGAGCGTGAAGCGCGTGCCCAGCCCTTTTTGTGATTCGACTTCAATCTCGCCATTCAGCAGCGCGAGATTCGACTTCACCACATCCAGGCCAACACCGCGGCCCGCAAGTTCGGTCTTGCGCGGAGCGGTAGAGAATCCTGGCTGGAACAAAAGGTCGAGCAAATCGCGTTCGCCAAGTTCCGCAGCGCTTTCCGCAGAGAGCATGCCATGGTCCACAGCGGTCTTGCGGACTCTTTCATAATCGATGCCGCGGCCGTCGTCCTCGACCTCTATATATATGTGGTTTCCACGATGGTAGGCGCGCACGGCGACGTTACCGGAATCGCTCTTACCCTGCTCGTATCTTTCTTCGTCGCGTTCAAGGCCGTGCGCCACCGCATTGCGCACAAGATGGATCAACGGATCAGAAATCTGCTGAATGATGTTGTTATCCAGTTCGGTCTCCGCGCCGGCCAGCGTGAGTTCTACCTTCTTGTTCACGGCCTTGGCGGCATCGCGAACGGTGCGGGAAAGACGCGTATACAGGTTGCCAATGGGCACCATGCGCGCCTGCGTAATTTCATCCTGCAGGCGGTGCGCCAATTTGGTGAACTCGTCAATGTCGCCGTCCACGCGGCGAACAAAGCCATCCAGTTGCGTAAGGACTTCTGTGATGTCAGCGGAAATTTCTGTCAACGACCGTGAGAGGATATTGAAATCGTCATAGCGGTCCATCTCCAGTTCGCTGAACTCAGCGAGCGAATGATCAAAGGAATGCGAGTAACTGGAATAACCGCTGCGCAGTGGAAACTCTTCTGACGGTCGTGGCGTTGGCGCAGAGTGTATGCGGCTGAACTCGTGCTTTTCCTGGAATTCTGAGACCTTATCCTGCATCCGCGCCTTAGAGAAATTCAGCACGTCAGCCAGACGCTCAAGTTCGGCAACGCGACCCAGCATGCGCGTGCGGTTGATTACCAACTCGCCCACGGCATTCATCATGCGGTCCAGCCGTTCCAGAGCAATGCGCACAGACTTGGACTGCGGCATGGAAGCAGGCTCTTTGCGCATTAAATCTTCGTCGGCGAACTTCTCGATGCCTTCCGGCTTCTTGATTTCCCCTGCTGCATGCGGAATAGCCGGAACAGCCGCGACAGGCGGAAGTTCAACAGGCGGCGCGGCCAGAGTCGCCGCAGCCGGTTCATCTTTTGAAAGATGTATCTCCTGCAAGTAGCTGGCTGGGGCTGTTTTGGCGGGCTGAACAACTGCCGGAAGAGGAACATCGTTGGCTGGAGCGGCCGTCGTGCTGGCAAGGCCCTCTTCCTTTTCCGGAGGCACCAGGCGCGCGATGCGAGAGAACAGTCCATGAACGGAAGCCTGCATGACCGATTCATCCGTCCACTGGTGATAGAGAAATTTCTTGAGCGTGTCTACCGCATCAAGGCAGATGTCAATAATTTCGGCGCTCGGTCGCAGCTCGCCTTCACGCAGACGCCCTATCAAGTCTTCCGCGCGGTGGGCCACGCTGGATATCCGGTGCAGTCCAACCTGCGCCGCTGATCCTTTCACCGTGTGCATAGCGCGCAGCAGCCGATGAATCTGCTCGGAGCTGGGATTTGTTTCCAGTGATAACAAGCAGTGCGTCACAATCTGCAAATGCTCTTCGGCTTCAGGAACAAAGAATTCCAGAACTTCAGCAGGAACTTCGCCATCCGGTGGCAGGGGCTCGTAGGGAATTTCTGCTATGGGCGCAGGCGATGCTTCCAAAATTGAGTCTTGCTTGTCAGCAGCTGCGGTAACAGCACTTTCCGCAGTCTTCGGCTGATGCCGTTCCTCCTGCTGCGCCACTGCCGAGGTCTGGAACGCAAATGGATAACGTTGCTTGAAGACGCCAATGTCTTCGCCAGATTCCACCCCGTTGGTGCTGATCATGATGAGGTCGGATTCAAGCAGCGCCACGGCTTCAGAAATGAATTCAACCAGCGGCCCGGCCGCATCGGCTGCGATGGTGGCATTCAGCGCATACTGAAAGATGTGTGCTAGCTTGCCGGAAATTTCAGCAAACAGAGGAAAACCATAGGATGCAGAGGTGCCGGCAAGTGTGTGCGCCGCAATGTGCAGGCGCTCCACATCTTCCTGGCGTGGATATGCGTCCTGCAGGATGCCTGAGTATTCCCGCAAAAACTGCAGGCGCTCAGACGCTTCCTGTAGGAAGATCTCCACGAATTCTGCCCCTTGTCCGTTCAAGCTTTCTCCTGCGTTGTGGCCGCCCGCGCCAAGTTGGCGGGCTTCTGGTAAATCCGCGCATCGCGATAGATGTGCGTTTCAAACTTTACGTCGGCCTTATTGATGGATTCCGCATGGCCCAGAAACAGATATCCGCCCGGCTCCAGATATTCATAAAACCGCTGGATCAACTGCGAACGCCGCTCTTCAGAAAAATAAATCAGCACGTTCATGCAGAAGATACAGTCGAATTTCCCCATGTACACGACCTGGGCAAGATTCATGGGCGCGAATGTGACCAAGTTGCGAATACGCGGACGGACCAGATAATGGTCGCCGGCACGGGAAAAATATTGTTCACGCTGGCGCGGCGAAACTGTTTCCATGTCTCGGGGCTCATAGAGGCCGTGGTCGGCATGTTCCAGCGCGTCGCGGCTTACGTCGGTGGCCAGAATGTGAATGTTCCACGCATCGGCAAACTCAATGGCATCAGCCACGGTCATGGCGATGCTGTAGGCTTCTTCCCCCGTAGCGCATCCTGCGCTCCAGACGCGCAGAGAGCGCGGGCTCTCCCAGAACTTTTTCATGTGCAGGTCCGGCAGTACCTTCTTCTCCAGTGCCTCAAAGAGCGATGGATAGCGGAAAAACGAGGTTTCCTGAGTCAGCAGACGCTGCAACAAAGAGTCGTACTCGACATTGGAGTTCTTGATCAAGCGAATCAGGTCGGTACCATGCGTCAGCTTCCTGGATTCAACGTGCTCAACCACGCGCGTGGAAAAGAAGCGTTCGCGCGAATCGTCAAAATGAATACCCGAGCGCGTTTCAATCAAGCCGCGTATCTCGCTCAATTCGTGTTCGCTAACGGTCACTACGCCTGCCATGTCTCCCTCACCCTGGACCTAACAAGTTAACGACGTGACATTGCCGCTGCCGCGCTTACCAGTTCCGGACGCGCTTCACTGGGCAACGTATTTGGATTGGCAGCGACTACGCGGAATTGAGATAGCGCTTCATTGAGCTGTTCTGACATATGCACCAGCTGTTCCACCGTACGCGAAGTCTGCCGCGCGCCCTGTGAAGTCTGGCGGGTGATATTGGAGATAATTTGCATTGCGTTGGCCACGCCTTCCGTGCCGCGCACCTGCTGTTTGGAGGCCAGGGAGATCTCCTGCACCAGCTCAGCCGACTGGCGCACAACTGTCGAGATTGCGTCCAGCGCGCGGCCAGCCTGATCAGCCAGCTTGGCTCCGATTTCCACTTCCTTGGTGCCTTCTTCCATCACGATCACGGCGTCGTTCGTTTCGGCCTGGATCGCCTTGATCAATGCGGCGATGTCCTTGGTCGCAGCGCGTGAGTGTTCAGCCAGCTTGCGGACTTCGTCGGCGACCACGGCAAATCCGCGGCCTGCCTCACCAGCGCGCGCCGCTTCGATAGCGGCGTTCAGAGCCAGAAGGTTGGTCTGCTCGGTAATGTCATTAATAACGTTGACGATCTCGGAAATTTCCAGCGAGCGATCACCCAGCGCCTTAATGCGCTTGGCTGTTGCCTGCACTGAAGAACGAATGCGTTGCATGCCTTCCAGCGTATCTCGCACGGAACGGTTGCCCTGCTCGGCTGCGTCCAGAGCGCGGCGTGCCGCTTCGGCGCTGGCTTCAGCGTTGTTGGATACCTGCTTCATCGAAACCGTAAGCTGTTCCACGGCGGATGAAGTGTTGGTAATTTCCTGGTCCTGCTGGATTGCGCCGGTTGACATCTCTTCCGACGCGATCAAAATTTCATTCGCGCTGGATTGCACGTCAATGGCGGCCTTGCGCACGCGTTCCAGCACTTTGGCAAAGTTATCGAGCATGTAATTGACGGAGTCAACGACGTTGCCCAGCGCGTCATTGCTCACGCGGCCGCGCAGCGTCAAGTCACCGCGGGCGATCTGGCTCACGATGGTCAGGAACTCCGTTACGCTCTTCTGGAGATTTTCCTGAGCTTCCTGATTGAAAACGGCGCGCGAAGAATTTTCCGCGGCACGGTTCAGCTGCTCGGCGATGAAGCCGAAATCGTCCGCCGAATCAACCGTGGCGCGCGTGCGATAGTCGCCTTGGGCGAAGCGCTCGGCAAAGTCCGAGAGCCGCTTCACAGGAACCAGGACGCGGTTGCCGATGATGACATAATTTGCAAACCCGGTGATCGCCGCGATAAAGCAAGCGAAGAGTAGCTTCACGCCTGGACCCTGCCCCAGACCGCCAAAGTCGGTGATCGGGAGTTTGCCCTGCTCACCGGCGCTGTATGCCAGCCACAAAACTCCAAACAACGCGACCACGTCGCCAATCACCATCGCCCATAGGGTCGAATTCAAACGACCTTTCATAGCCTTCACTCCTGTCGCTCCGCTCCAAGTCGCGGCAGAGCGCTCAACGAATCTCGTGCAATCTCAAATCACTGAGACAGGGAACGTCTCAGTCAATTTCTTCAAATTCAGTGCCAGCGCCATGCGATCTTCATGCCGCAACATACCGCAGCAGTGCGGCATCTCACTGGGCGCTTCCTCCACCAGCAGCGGCTCAGATGTGCTGCAGGTGCCAATCACTTCGTCCGCGGCAATACCGATCCGCAGATCGTCGTTGTCGCCTTCGCCCTTGAGACTGGCCACAACCACGTGCTTGGGATGCAGATCCGGGCGACGGCCTTCCGTCAACGCGATATCCACTACCGGCACTATCGAACCACGCAGATTGAAAATGCCCATCAAAAATGTGGGCGACAGTGGGACCTTGGTTAAATTCGGCCACTCTACAACTTCTTCCACATCGAGCACGGAGAAGCAGAAGCGCTCGCGTCCGGCGCGAAACAGGCAATACTGCCTTTCCGGCTCCGTCTGGGGCAGCAGTTCAAGCTGCTCAGCTTCCGGAGAAAGTGGTTCGAGTTGTTGTTGCTCTTCTGCCATTTGTTTTTTTGAAATCCCGAACCCGCGCTGTTTGCGGGTGAGGAACCGCTATTGCCTTACAATCTGCTAACGTTCACCAATTCCCTACTTTCGGCCCTATGTTCCTTCTTGGCTATAGGGTTCCTTCCTTGGCTCGGGCTTCTCACTAGCTTTTCCCGACCAGGTTTCGTACCGTCCCCAAAAGCTCTTCATTCGTAAATGGCTTAACCACGTAACCGTCCGCACCCTGCTGCTTGGCCCAGAACTTGTCACTCTCAGTGTTCTTGGAACTCACCATGATCACCGGAATGCGTGCATAGTCGGCGTTGCCTTTCAGTTCACGGCATGCCTGGAAGCCATTGCGCTGCGGCATCACTACGTCCATCAAAATCAAGTTGGGGCGTTCAATGTCGATCATCTGTTCGAGGCGCATAGGATCATGAACTGAAACAGACATATACCCGGCGCGATCCAGAACGGACTGCATGAGCCTAACTTCAGCCGGCGAATCATCGACGATCAGAATCTTGGTCAAAACGGACGAACCCCTGCCCTTTGGTATCCCATAAGAAGTATTGCAATTGCGCAGCCAAGCCGCCGATGCGCGGGCGGAATCACATAAAGGCGTCAAGCCATTTAGTATCAATGAGTTGAAAGAGAGACGACTATTGGTGAGGGATTGTAGTAAGCCCCGTCAGACAGCGGTTTCTGTCTCATCCTGAGACGAAATCTCAGTAATCCCGAAACAGAAGCGTTGCGGCTACCCTGCCTTTTCACACTCGGCGATCAATGACAAGAGACGTTTGCTCGTCGCCGCCAGATTCACGGCAGCATCAATATTCTTGGCTTCTTTTGCCGCTTCTACGTGC
>JBAVUZ010000808.1:0-3205 GCA_049697035.1 Candidatus Angelobacter sp.
TTACCAGGTTCGCTTTTTGCGGCTTGTCCATGGGCGGCGCTGTGGGCCAGTGGCTCGCCATTAACGCTCCGCAGCGCCTCACCGCGCTGGTCTTGGCAAACACATCGCCCAAGTTCGGCACACCAGATATTTGGGACGCACGCCGCAAAGCTGTGCAGGAAGGCGGCATGCAGGCGATTGTCGACGCCATCATGCAGCGCTTCTTTTCCTCGGACAAACAAGATACAGTCTGGGCGCAATCCACCCGCGCGGTCCTGCTTGGTACCGATCCCAAGGGCTATGCCGCTTGCTGCGCCGCGCTGCGTGACGCCGACACGCGGGCATCTCTCAAGAAGATTTCTGTTCCCACGCTGGTGATTGGCGGCGACAAAGATCCATCAACTCCATGGGAAGGCAACGGCTCCGTGCTGGCGCGCGATCTCCCCAACGCAAAAGCAGTCCGTTTGCAGACGGCGCATCTATCCAATCTGGAACAGCCGCAGGCGTTCACCACGGCCGTGTTGGATTTTCTGCTGGCCGGATAAATAAAGGGAGATTCGCTTGAAGCAGGCATGGAAATTTTGGCGGCAGGTGCCAGCCGCCCGATGTGACGGCCGTCACACAGACGTGTGATATTACTCACCGCCAACTTGCTCTGGCACATGCGATTCTCTCTCCACGGGAAGCAAACTCTCAGGTAACAGAAACACCCCTTCGCGCCGCTTCCCCATCGGGCCGATCCACGGACATTGAGTAGATTGAATATTTCTCAGGCTGCAATAGCGATGCTGCCTCCGGAGGATTAATGCGCATTCTTATCGTTGAAGATGAGCCTAAAGTTACAAGGACCCTGGTCAAAGGTCTGGAGGCAGACCACTTCGCCGTTGACGTTGCTGAAAATGGGGAGGACGGACTGCAACTCTCCACTGAAATTGACTATGATCTCGTGATTCTCGACTGGAATCTGCCCAAACTGGACGGGTTGACCGTGCTGCGAAAGCTGCGCAAATCGGGCTCGGTGGCGCGCATTCTGTTCCTGAGCGCCCGCAAGGAAATTTCAGACCGGATCACCGCTCTTCAGGCCGGCGCCGACGATTTTCTGGTGAAACCATTTTCTTTCGATGAACTGAACGCGCGCGTCGGCGCTCTGTTGCGCCGTCCCACGGAACTGCTGGACAAGATCAGCGTGGACGATCTGGTGCTGGACCGCATGCGCCACAGCGTCTCCCGGGCGGGCAAGCTGATTGGCCTGACCCAGCGCGAATACGCGGTGCTGGAATACCTGATGCGCAACGCTGGACGCACCGTCACGCGCACAATGGTGGTGGAACACGTTTGGAACCTGGGCTTTGAAGGACTTACCAACATCGTGGATGTTTACATCAACTACTTGCGTACGAAGATAGATCAGGGTTCCAGCAATCCGTTGATTCACACAGTACGCGGCGTTGGTTACTCGATTATGTCCACTCAGAGCGGCGAGCCCGCGCACGCCGGACCGGGACTTCGCAGTCTTCAACAGACCAAGGCGGGTTCAGAGGGACAGACTACGCCGTAAAGCCGCAACAAATCGCAACTGCAGAGACGTGGCACGCTCCGTCTCTGCCTATTTACTGACGGCCATCTGCTGCTGGGCCGCCTGATATTCCTCATACGTGCCCTTGAAATCTTCGATCTTGTGATCGTTGAAGTGCCAGATGCGCGTGGCCACTTCGTCGATGAGATCGTGGTCATGCGTCACCAGGAACACCGTACCCTGGTAGCGTTGCAGCGCGATGTTGAGCGCGTTGATGGATTCAAGATCGAGGTGGTTGGTGGGTTCGTCCAGCACCAGCACGTTGGGCTTTTGCAGCATGAGCTTGCAGAAGAGGATACGCGCGGCTTCGCCGCCGGAAAGCACGTCAGTCTTCTTGGTGGCTTCGTCGCGGACAAAGAGCATCTGTCCTAGCAGCCCGCGGATTTCTTCGTTGGAAACCGATGGGTCCCACTGGAAAATCCAGTCGAGGATGGTGCTGCCTTTTTCAATCAGGCTGCGATGGTCCTGCGGAAAATAGCCGATGGCGGCTTCGTGTCCCCAGGTAGTCTTGCCGCCGTCGATAAATGGGCCGCTGTAGCCAGACGTCTGGCGCAGTTCGGTTTCCGGCGTGTTGGGCGAGTTGGCAAGAAGCGCGTTGAGCAGCGTAGTCTTGCCTGCACCGTTGCGCCCCATGAGCGCGATTTTTTCTCCGCGCGTTACGCTGGCTGTAAAGTCTTGAATGACGTGGTTATCGCCATAGGACTTGCTGACGCTCTCAATCTCAAGAATGTGTTTGCCGGAAGGGCGCTTCATTTCAAACTTGATGAACGGGCGGGCGATGTTCGAGCGCGCCAACTCCGTGAGCTGCAACCGCTCAACTTCTTTTCTACGCGACTGCACCTGGCTTGACCGCGTGCCGGCGGAAAACCGCTGGATGAACTCCTGCAACTGCGCGATCTTCTTTTCACGCTGCGCATTCTGCGATTCAATCTGCGAGCGAACCTGCGTCTTGGCCATCACCATATCGTCATAGCCGCCGGTGTAGGTGATGATGGTTTCGTAATCAATATCGGCAATGTGCGTGCAAATGCTGTTCAGGAAGTGGCGATCGTGCGAGATGGTGATCAGCACGCCGTCATAGCGATTGAGAAAATCCTGCAGCCAGTGGATCGAGTCGAGATCGAGATGGTTCGTGGGCTCGTCCAGCAGCAGGGCCTGGGGATGCCCGAAGAGCGCCTGCGCCAGCAGCACGCGCATTTTCTGTCCGCTGGGCAGCTCGCCCATCTTGCGCTCATGCACGCTGTCTGGAATGTCGAGACCTTGTAAGAGAATGGCCGCGTCAGTTTCCGCGGAGTATCCATCTTCTTCGCCGACGATTCCTTCAAGCTCGCCCAGTCGCATGCCGTCTTCATTGGACATCTCAGGCTTTTCGTAGATGTGGTTGCGCTCTTCCATCGCAGCCCACAGGCGCTTGTTGCCCATGATGACGGTATCGATCACGCGATACTGGTCAAACGCGAACTGGTCCTGGCTGAGCACGCTGAGCTTTTTGGGGCGGACAACGCTGCCCTTTTGCGGCTCAAGCTCGCCGGAGAGCAGGTTCATAAACGTCGTCTTACCCGCGCCATTTGGCCCGGTAAGGCCATAGCGCTTCCCCGGCGTAAACGCCGTTGAGACCTCATCAAACAATATTTTTGCGCCGTAGCGCAT
>JBAVUZ010000809.1:0-3172 GCA_049697035.1 Candidatus Angelobacter sp.
AAACAGAGCACCATCGCATCCGCCTGCTACAACTCAGAGCTGCTGCTGCACATCTGTCCAGTCAACCACCTTGTTCCCCAAGAATGAGGCTTTAAATGAATCAGCGTCAGTTGTTATTTTGTATCTCAGTTTTTTTACTAGGTTCTACCCTTACCCTCGCCACAGGATGCGGCTCGGTTAGTTCTAATTCCAATCCAACCCCAACTCCGACTCCAACTCTGGGAGCTACACCAACACCTGTTGCCACCCCCACTCCATCACCCACACCAACACCAACTCCGGCCCCATCGAATGCGGCAATCACAGGTCGTGTGGTTGATCCAAGCGGCGCGCCGGTACACGGCACAGTAATCGTCGCGCTCGTGATCCCGGGCATTGAAGTATTTTCAATCCTTAAGCAAACCAACGCTGACGCGCAGGGAAATTTCCGTTTCGACAATGTTCCGGCGGTTCCTGCCAACTTCTTGAGCTATACCATTGTTGTAGCCGCTCGCCAGGTGAATGGTGATTTCTATGCTCCGGCAATACTTCTTCCAGGCACCAATGACTCTGGCTTCTTTGGAGTTGGGGACCCGATTATTCCGGGAACCAATGTGGGAACGATTGGCCTTCGGTTCAGCGCGCAGGGGAATATTGAAGGCAACGTAACTTCCACGGATTCCACGCAGAAGATACCAGTGCCGATTCATGTCACAATAGGGCCTCTGGGAATTTTCATGAATGATCGTGTCCTTCCATATCCGTTGATTGACGCGCCCGGGCCGTTCGACACCGCCGCCGGTCCTGCCTGCCCGGCCGGAACAGCATGCTTTGCTTATCGACTAAACGCGGTCCCGACCAATCTCGCAGAACGAGCAGTTTTCCTCAAGGCCGGATACACCTTTACCCCGAGTCAATTTGGCGTAAACTATCAGATTTTCCCGAGTGCCACATCTCTCCTCAACGGAAAACCAACGTGCAATCCGCAGTCGCTTGTGGTCTTCGCCGCCGAGTTAAAACCGGATTCACCCAACCAGGCCGGGCCAGACGCGAATTTCACCTCCTGCCAGTAACCCTGAACGAAAAGAGGCCCGCAGAAGCGGGCCTCAAATTTTTAATGCCACAAGCCAGGATCTCACGGTGCCCATATGCGTAGATGGAACTGATCTGCACAGCAAAGTGTTGCAGGTCGCCGGAACGTGAGACGGAACCAATCGTTATCAGCCTTGTGATCAGTTGTGCGCGTTGGTATTGACGACCTTTACCGCTGGCCCCTTCCCGTGCGTCCAGAACCAGCCCAGCAACCGGGATTCAAATTCCTGATGCGCCGCTGCCCATGCCATGGTGTGGCCGACGTGCGGCACTAGCCAGAGTTCAACATGGCCGGGCGCGGCGGCGGCGATCAACTGAGAATGCCGCGGAGCAATGCTCCGGTCAGCCTCGCCATGGATTAATAGCACGGGCACTTTAGATCTCTTCACTGCGTCCAGCGGGCTCGGCTGAAGCAGATTCACGCCGTACCGAATCCGGGCATAGACCGCTGCCGACCAGATGGCCGGACGGCCCAGTGTCCGTCCGAACCACGACTGGAGATGCAGCGGCCCGGAGACGCGTTCAAAACTCATCTCGCGCGCTGTGGAAAACGGGCTCTCCGCGGCTACGGCGCAAAATCTGTTTTCCACGGCGAGGGATTGCAAGAGTAAAGCGGTGCCGTAGGACTCGCCAAAACCATAGACACATTGCGGAGGATCGTGGGTGTATATCCAGGAAACCCAGCGATGAATGTCGTCAGACTCCTTCACGCCATACGTGGCCAGTTCACCGCCGCTCTGGCCGTGGCGGCGCGCATCCGGCAGCAAAACCGCGTAACCGTGTTCCAGCAGCAGGCGTCCATATCCCGCCACGCCTTCGCGATTGTCGGTAATTCCGTGCAGCAGCATTACCGCATTGCCGTTGTAGTCTCTGGGCTGGACAAACCAGCCCTTCAGCACCACGCCGTCAGCGGCAGTGATCGCCACATCCTGCAGTTCAGCGTGGAAATCAGTTCGGACGGCTGCCGCAATGGCTTGCTGATGGCGCAGCGGAAGACGATGGAGTTTGAGGCTCACATCGGCTATGACGATGCCAGCCAGAATGGACAAAACAAGATAGGCCATGACGCCAGCGATTAAGGCTTTGCGAAAGATACGACGTTTTCCTGCTGGTGGCGTCGGGCTTTTGGAACGATCCATGGTGGTCAGGGCGAATCAGACCTCAACCTAAAGACGTTCGCCGACGGAACAAATTACAAGCATCCGCCGGCGAATCTTTCTAAAGCGGCTTAGACGGTTCTTGAGGCTTACTTTATTGTGACGTTCAATGTAGTGGCCAAACCCGTGTTCACGGTCGCGGTCGTGCTCACGCTGGCAAAACCGGGCGCTGAAACCGTGACCGTATAACTTCCTACGGAAATCCAACTTGAGCTGAATGCTCCGGCGCCATCCGTAGTGACGGTCTTGCTAAGACGCAGCTTGCCGCCGGTAAAAGTCAGCGTGGCGCCAGCAACAGGAACTCCGCCGCTGTTCAGTACATGTCCGCTGAACTGGCCCGCAGTGGAAACAAATATCTTGGTCGGGCTCGGCTCCGCCATAGCATTCAACGTAGACGTACCGGTGCGAGCGTCGCTCAGCCAGCCGGCTTTGCTGGCCGTGATCGCCAGCGATTTACGTGCCCCGGCAGGGATGGTGAAGTTGCCATTGACATCGGTCACCGCCGAGCCGCCGCTGTAAGCCACTGTGACGCCTGCGGCAGCCGAGCAATCAATCGCGTTCTTCGCTTTGCCAGAAATTGTACCGGGCGCCGTTGAAACTCCGGGATTGTGATACGGCACGGTGAACTGATTGTGGTCGTCCGTCATAAAGCTATCGAGATATGGGGAGTAGGAAGTTACGCTCACGCGATTTAAGGAAGGCGAAATCCTCATGATGCGCAAGTAGCCGCCTCCGCCCAGCGGATCGGACTGGTAGTCGGAAAGAATCTGGTTTACCAGGTTGCCGTTCACGCCCAGGTCCATGCGTCGGCCGGTGCCGTCGCCCTGCGTTACGTGGCCGCTCAATACCAGATGAATGTTGGGATACTTGCGCACCAGCTTCCACCACATGTCTTCACCGTTATTGTCCTGCCCCACGCCGAAGCTGGCCGCGCTATTCAGATC
>JBAVUZ010000810.1:0-1638 GCA_049697035.1 Candidatus Angelobacter sp.
GTACCAACCAATACGCAGACGAACACGCAAGGAATCCCATCCAAATAACGAATCGCGCACGGGGTTTACCCAGCAACCGAGTCAACATCCAGCAGGCAAAAAAGGCCGCAGTAATTTTCAGGAAGTAACTCAAGCAGGTAGCAGCGAAATGTAGACAGACCTCTGCGCTCATAATGAAAGCTCTGACGTAAACACGCCAGCCAGAATTTAGTGCTGAAGCTCTCCTTTTTGGATGCGGTATTTGCGAATCAGGGCTTCCAGTTCTTCAAGCTCCTCATCCGCCACAGGACCTGATTCCAGAAGATTGACCAACAGTTTTGCCGGAGAGCCGCCAAAGTTTTGCTCGAGCATGGTCCGGACACACATCTTTTCCACCCACTGGCGTGAAACGGCCGGCTCAAACACAAATACACGGCCGCCAGTGGTGTGACGAGCCAGGCCCTTTTCTTCCATGATGCGAAGGATGGTCTGAGTGGTCTTGTAGTTGGGCGGGGAGGAAAAACTGGGATGATGAATGATTTCTTCTATCGTGCCCGACTTTAACTCCCATAATGCGTTCAAGATACGGAGCTCAGCTCGGGTCGGCGGCACGGGATTCTTGCGGCTGGTCATGAGATTAAGTCTTAAGAGCTTAAGCTATGAGATGTCGGCACGATTGTCAACCGTTCTTTGCGGACGAATTCAGATCAGGCAATCAACGTGGATGTCGGAAAATTGGCGCTTCGCCTTTACTACATGCAATTTACGGAGATCTTACAAGCTCTTTACTCGACTTTTTACCGCACGGCGTGAAAATCAGCATCACACAGCAAAGATCAACTCACAAAGATAATTTCCAGGGAAAGACGACACGAATCTCTGAATTCCGTTCACCATCCGCCGGAAGCAGCTCTACAGCGCGACGATTCTATGGAGGAAACATATAGTGCAAAACAACAAGTTGAATGGAGACCTAATACGAATCTCGGTGGCGATCGCATTTCTATGCCTGTTAATGGTCGGGGCGCGGATGCGCGGACAGGAAAAAGCAGACATGACGATCAACGTTAAGGTGGTAAATGTGCCGGCCACGGTCCGCGATAAACACGGAAAAATCGTCAACAACCTTACGAAGGATGATTTCGTGTTGGAAGAAGACGGTCGCCCGCAAAGCCTCCACTATTTTTCCCAGGAGAGCAGTCTGCCCCTCACGCTCGGATTGCTGGTGGATACCAGCATGAGCCAGCGGCGCGTATTGGGCCAGGAGCGCACAAGCCAGTTCCAGCTTTATCGACCAGATGCTGCGTCCGGACAAGGACAAGGCGTTCCTTATTCATTTTGATCATGAAGTGGAACTGGACCAGGATTTAACTTCTTCACGGGAGAAGTTGCGGTCTGCGCTGGATAGCCTGCAAGAGCCGCAGTTCGCGCAAACCGGCGGAGGCAATTCACAGGGCCAGAGCCCAGGCGGATATCCGGGGCGCCATAGTCATCACGATGGCAGTAGCCACGGTGGCGGCACTCTGCTGTATGACGCAGTCTATCTGGCGTCGGATGAGCTGATGAAAAAACAGGCCGGACGGAAAGCATTGATCGTTCTTTCCGATGGAGATGACCGCGGCAGTAAAGAAACCTTACGCACCGCCATTGAAACCGCAC
>JBAVUZ010000811.1:0-3932 GCA_049697035.1 Candidatus Angelobacter sp.
GGCTGGAATTGCGCCAAAGGCCGACACGTTGCCAAATGCCAGAGTGGCCGCGTTTGTTCCCGCGCCGCTGGAAAGCGCCAGGCCGGAAGCATCAGAGTTGAATACCAGGTTGATGCTGCCCGTGACAGTGGCATTCACCGTAAGCGTGCCGCTGGCTGTTTGTGCGACGGCCACTGAAGAAATCATCATCAGCGCCGCAAAGATGGTTAAGAGCGTTACTTTTTTCATTGTCGTTCCTCTCCTCATTTTCGAATTTCAAAAAGTTCGTTACTTCAAAAAAGTCATATTGCGAAAACTCAGTTGGCCGTAGCCGTAAAATTGATCGTCGTCGTAATCGGTGTATTCACCGCCGGACCGCCCGCTCCCGGCGCTGCCGTCAAAATCACCAAATCCAGGTTGTGCGCAATGTCAGTGTTGTAAGCCCCATTCACTTGGATCGTCTGCAATGCCGTTGTCAGCGTGATGGCATCCACTTTGTAGTTCAGCCCAGTCGGCGCGGCCGCGGCAAGATTCGCCGTGAGCGTATACGTGGTGCTGGTCAAGCCGCCCTGGATCACCTGCACATCAAAAATCGTCCGTACGGTAAAGTTGGCTGCGGTAACGCTGGGCCGGGTCACGCCTGCGGCAAGCGGACCAAACGCTGAGACTGTGCCGAAGTTAGCCGTGGCAGCACTGGTGCCGGCGGCACCCAGCGTAACGCCCGCAGGATCAGTATCAAATTGGATCGAGATGCCGTTCTTGTTGACCAGCGTGCCATTGATCACGCCCGTGGCCGTGGTCTGCGCCGCCAGTGAAGCGCCGCACATCAGCAAGGCCGCCAGGGCCGCGCCGCGCATGATCGAAATGTATTTCTTCAGCATGGTCAAAACCTAATTCGCCGTGGCAAGAAACGTAATCGTTTCCTGCAATACCTGCGCTGCCACTGTGTTCTTCACCTGCACCTGCAAAGTCTTGGTGATGCGCGCGCCAAAAGCGTCGGCGGCATCTAGCGCGGTAAATCCTGTATTGGTCAACGTAACGTTGTTCAGTAGCCACTTCACGTTTGCCGGTGGAGGCGTGGAAATCTGCGCCGCCAGCCGGTAATTCGGGCTGCTGGAATTCGCCTTCGTTACCACAACGTCAAAGGCGCTGCTCACTTGATAGTCCGCAGCGGTTAAATGCGTGTAATTCACGCAGGTTGCCGTGTGAAAGTTTCCCGGAAAAGCTGCTGTGCCAAGATCCAGGCCGACATTATTGGTGCCGGCATTGGTCAGCGGACAGAAGCCCGGTGTGCCTACCGACGGGTTGTTCTGGAAGACCAGGGTGATCGATGACTGCACGTTCATGGTGATGGTGAGCTGGCCGGAACTGGTTTGCGCCGCCGCACTTGAAGCCAGCACGCATAGCAGGCCGCCTATCGCAAGCAGGGCTTTCATTCCGCCGAATTTGAAGTTGCAGCTCATCGTCAGTTAATTGCAACATCGCTCAGTCGAAGCGTTCTGGCCGGAGGTTTCTTTACCGGAAGTACATTCGACCGTCTGCCTGGGTACATTGGTCTTTCGTGTTGGCAGAAGTGTAAGCGGAAGCTCGCAAATGGCAAACGGTACTTCAGTCACCATGGGGAACCACGCAGAAACGCTTGTGTTTGGGCAAGTTACACGAGCTTACGGCAATCGTATCGTGGCTTCAGCAGATGTAAATAAGGCGTTTCCTTACAATGTGCCGGAATAGTAATGAGAGGGGGTGGTTTTTGGTCGTTTGCAGTCAGTGTTTATCAGGAGCTTTTTCTTGATCTTCTTTTTCCGCCGCTTCAGACTGCTTCTTTCTTGCCGCCGCCGCGCGGTCAACCCATTCATTGGATTGCTTGATGTCCGCCTTGAAGTTCTTTTTGCTTCCGCACTCCAGCTCCGCCCGCAGGCGATAAAGCATGTTCATGTATTTCATGGCATCGACATAGTCTTTGCGAAGAGAAATGGCCTTGTTTAGCATCGCTATCGCGTTATCGATGTCCGGCAGGAAGCGCGTTCGCAGATCGGGACAGCCTTCTGACACTATTAATGAATATTCCGTCTCCGCATCCAGCTTTGCCTTCTCCGCTGTAATGCCGTCGTTCGCATTCGACCAATTTGCCACCGCCGCCGCGTATAACAAGTCAGGATCAGCAGGATTCAGCGCAATGGCCCTGGCATAGGCTTCCTTGGCTTCATCAAAGTCGTGCAACTGCAATTTCAGGTAGGCCACGCCTTTAAGCGACTCAACGTCAGATGGATTGCTGCGCAATATCTCGGAATACTGTTCCAGCGCCCTTGTCGCCAGGACAACATTTTCCGGGGTATCCACTCCGGGCTGAAACACCTGCAAATAGGTTGCGGCCAGATACATCCGCGCCACTACAAGGTCCGGGTCATTCGCAATCGCCTGCTCAAAGTGCGCGATCGCATCATCGTAGTGTGCCTGCCGAAATGCCTGCACGCCATCATCTACTTCGTTGCGCGCAGAATCTTTCGCTTCGTCCTGCGCCATACCCGCGATGGCGAGGCAGATCAGCAAACCACCTGTTAGAAAAAATCTGGAAATCATAAGTCCTGTTTCAATCCTAGCGTAACTGCTGCCGCTTCCAATCGGGGAAACACTTGCGTTTCAAAGAATTACAACTGGGACCCAATTCATGAAGCCCAACAAGGCGCACACGACAATCGGAGTTCGTGCCGCGCCCTTTCCAGCGATCGCTCCAGCCAGGGCCACTACAACCAGATAGATTGCAAAATCTCCTAGCGCATCCTTGGCTTTCCAAATTAACGGGGTCCCCCCAGCGACGACTCGGCATGAAAGCCAAACGTAGTACATAGCTGCGTTCGCAGAGGCGGCCACAAGCCCAGTCATCGCGAAGCCTCTGCGCCAACCGTTGGAAAGGGAACGGTTCCTGCGTGACCAAAGCCACCAGGCCAAACCAGCGGAAAGAGGTGTGCCTATGAGCGATAACCAGATTATGAAGTAGATCGAGCTCATGATTTTCTCCGTCGGAGTTCCTTAATGCAGCCACTCTTAGGGCGCAATCGTTTCCACCAATTCCAGAACTGTCTTTCGCACGGGCTTCATCAGCGGCAATCCGGAGAGCCGCAGCAAAGTCACCAGCAGTCCTAAACTCTTTTCCATCAGTTTTTGTGTGCGCTGCTGCTTTTCTGAACGGTCATACAGCCAGAACAGGATCAGCCCCATCTGGTAGAGCCATAGCAGGTAGGGCAGTTGCGGCTTCAGGTCATCGGGGACTTTTACCTCGCTGCCCTCCAGCGCAATCCGCAGGTGCTCAATAGCGCGTTGCCGGATTGGCTCCGTCTCATTGCTGAAAGGTGAGAGCGGGTCCTGGCTGTCCGGAGCGTGGCGAAAAAGCGCGTCACAAAACTTGCGGTTCGGGGCCAGCAGCTCAAAGCGCTTTTCCATCACGCGGCGGAGCCGGTCTTTCAATTTCTTCTCCCCGGCAAGGGCCTGAAGGATTTCTTCATGGCTGCCTTCCTGCATCTCCTGGTAGAAAGCCAGGACAATGGCTTCCTTGGACGAGAAATAATAATAAGCGCCGCCCAGCGCCACTCCGGCCTTGGCCGCGATGTCACGCATGGTGGTCTGTTCAAAACCTTTTTCACGGAACAGGTCCATCGCGGCTTCATAAATTCGCCGGCGCGTGTCTTCCGCGCGCGGCGTGGGTCGTGTTTTCATTGCAGGCACATTCATCTCAGGTAATCCGATACTGTTCCATCCGGCACGGCACATGGCGACAATGGAACGTTTTTAAGTTCGCCCGCTATCTCTTCCTCTGGCCGATCATTGCTCAGCCAGCGGGAAATAGCGTGGCGGTTCTTGGAAATCATCTCAAAGGCCTGCCGCGCAAACGGCGCAATCATCGGATGCGCCAGCCGGCAAGCCCATTCGCGATAGTCTTCCAGCGCATACAGGGC
>JBAVUZ010000812.1:0-2876 GCA_049697035.1 Candidatus Angelobacter sp.
GGGAAGTGGCGCGCAGGTGCAGAATCACGCGCAACTCACGTTCGTAAACCAGCGCCGTGGACTGGCTTCATGGCTGGCTGCTCCGGCGCCCATCGGCGGGCTGGATTATGTCTCCACGGATGCCGGCGCCGTGGCGGCGTTCATCTCCAAAAACCCGGCGGACATGCTCGATGATGTCCTGAATCTTGCCGATGCTAGTGGCAAGAACGGTTCGGAAAAAATGGCACAGGGCGAGTCCGAACTGAAGATCCGGTTCCATCGCGACCTGGCCGATACGCTGGGCGGTGAAGTTACCATCGCGCTCGATGGGCCGATCCTGCCGACACCCTCATGGAAGATTGTAGCTGACGTAAAAGACCCGGGTCGCTTGCAATCCACGATCCAACAACTGGTTACGGATGTAAACGACCACGTTAAGGGTGAGCATTCAGGACTGGCGCTGGAAGAAAATGCAGCCAACGGACTCACGTTCTATACAATCCGCCACCTTGATGAAACAAAACCGTTCGAGGTTACGTATACATTTACTGACGGATACATGATTCTTGGTCCAAGCAGGGCACTGGTTATGAATGCGATTGCCATCCATCAGAACGGAAACTCGCTGGCACACTCGGCGAATTTCCGCGCGTTGCTTCCTCAGGACGAACAGCCTGACGTTTCCGCCGTGCTCTATCAGAACCTTGCGCCGGTGATAAAGCCGATCGCGCAACAGCTTAGCGCTTCGCAATTGCAATCACTAAAACAGATTGCCGCGGAGACAAAACCCAGCGTAGTCTGCGCTTATGGTGAAAGTAATGCCATACGCGTGGCCAGCAGCAGCCGGCTCTTCGGCTTTGACTTGAACACACTGGCTCTCACCACATTGATGAATGTGGTTCAGCCTTCGCGAGCGCATGGAGCGCTCTCTCGGTAAGAGGCCGAATGCCTGCAACTATAGAAATGCAAAACCTGACGGTGCAGCTGGGCAACAGGGTAATCCTGAACCAGTTGAACGGCGCGCTGTCAGGTCGTTGTATTGGACTGCTGGGCCCGAACGGATCAGGCAAATCGACCCTGATCAATACGCTGCTGGGGTTTTACGAGCCTATTGCCGGCGCGGCCCGCATTTTCGGCAAGGAAGTTAAAAGCCATCTGCGCGAGCTGCGCGCCGCGATTGGCTACATGCCGGAAAGTGACGCGTTCATTGCCGACATGACCGGTGTGAGATTTGTTCGATACATGGCGGAACTCTCTGGTCTACCACGCGGTGAAGCCATGGAGCGCGCTCACGAAGCGTTTTTCTATGTTGGTCTGGGTGAAGCCCGGTATCGCAAGCTGGGAACGTACTCGCTGGGCATGAAGCAACTGGCGAAGCTGGCACAGGCTATTGCGCATGGGCCAAAGCTGGTGCTGCTGGACGAACCTACGAACGGCCTCGATCCTGAGGCACGCATTCGAATGCTGCAACTGGTGCGTGAAATCCGTGACACTGGAGAAGTGAGCGTCCTGATCTCTTCTCATCTGCTGCGCGACATTGAAGAATGCTGTGACCAGGTCTTGATCCTTAAGGACGGACGGATCGCTGCATTATGCAATCTGGAAGAAGAGCGCAAAGCCAACCTCAAGTTTCTGGAACTCGAAGTCACGCAGGGCAATGGCTTTCTGGAGTCTGTGCGCGGGCTGGGTTGCGAATGTGCCAGCTTTGGCGCCGGACGCGTCCGCATTGTTCTGCCGGACAACATTGATCTACGCCAGATCTACCGCACCGCCGCGGAACATGAAGTGCAAATCCGCCGCATGAATTACCGGAGAGATACGTTGGAAGATATCTTCCTGAAAGCGATGGCTGGAACTCCACAGGCACAGGAGAGCGCCAATGGCCGTCTATAAGCGTACATACAAGGCATATCATGGGCCGCTCACCCCGGCGTGGTCACGCTTTACCGTGCTGACGCGATACGGCCTGTCAACATTATTTAACTCCCGACCATTCACTGCGTACACTGTCTTGTGCTTCCTGCCATTTCTTATTGGGCTGGCTTACATCTATATAGTGCACAGCGCCGCAGCCCAGGCGGTACTGGGCGTGGGCAAAACAGTTCCAGGGACAGTAAACAACGTTTGGTTTCTTTCATTCCTTGGCTTTGAAGCGGGAATGGGATTCATTCTTGCCGCATGGGGTGGGCCGGGAATGATTACCAAGGATTTTGCCAACCATTCCGTGCAACTTTATCTAAGCCGGCCCATATCACGAACTGAGTATCTCTTGGGCAAGGTTTCTGTTCTTGCCGCTTTGCTCTCTTGCACCACCTGGATTCCTGCCTTGGTGCTGTTTTTCGTGAAGGCGGAACTCCAGGGCAATGGCTGGTTGTGGGAGAACCTCTGGATAGCCGGAGCCATATTAGTTGGCTGTTTGATCTGGATCGCAATGATCTCGCTGGTTTCGATGGCAGTTGCTGTCTGGGTAAAGTGGCGCATTGCCGCTACTGCTCTGATGCTGGGAATATTCTTTCTGCTGCCGGCTCTTGGAGCCGTGCTGGATGCTATCTTGCGCACGCAGTGGGGCAGCCTGATCAATTTTACCCACATGATCACCATTGTCTGGGCGCACCTGTTCCGGTTGAAGGTCCTTGAACGTCATGCTGCGGGATTTGACGTTGTGCCGCTCTGGGCCGCATGGGCTTCGCTTTTATCGCTTTGCACTGCTTGCTTCTGGCTGCTCGATCGTAAGCTGCGTGCGCGGGAGGTGGAGCGCTCATGACGACCGCGAACAGCAACATCATTTTTGAGAATGTCTCCAAGTTCTACGGAGAAGTGCTTGGCGTGAATCGTGTGAATCTTACGCTGCCTCCGGGCGTTACAAGCTTGGTTGGCCCAAACGGCTCGGGCAAGAC
>JBAVUZ010000813.1:0-3597 GCA_049697035.1 Candidatus Angelobacter sp.
TCCGGCAGCTTCAGGTCAGAGCGTTCGTCCTGCACGTTTTTGCTGAAGTTGGTGACCACGCTGCCCAGCACGTCGAGCCCCACAAGATCGATTGTGCGAAACGTTGGCGCTTTGCTCCATCCGCCGCTCGAGGTCAGCGCGTCCACTTCTTCAATGGTCAGGTCCATTTCCTGCATCACGCGGAAAACATTGAGTCCGGCAAATGTGCCAATGCGGTTGGCGATGAAGTTGGGCGTATCTTTGGCGGTGACAATGCCCTTGCCCATGCGCACGTCACAAAAATGCGCCACGGTTTCAATGGCGGTCGGATCAGTCTCAGGCGTGGGAATAATTTCCAGCAGTCGCATATAGCGTGGCGGATTGAAAAAGTGCGTGCCAAACCAGTGGCGGCGGAAATCCGGGATGAACCCTTCAGCAATGCTGGCCACCGGGAGCCCGCTCGTGTTGGTGGTAACAATGCTTCCGGGTTTGCGGATGCCTTCAACCTTGCGAAGCAGCCCGCGCTTGATCTCCAGGTTCTCGGCCACAGCTTCAATGATCCAGTCCGCATCGGCCAGCAGCTTTATGTCGTCATCAAAGGTGCCGATTGTAATCAGCCGCTCCAGGCCTTTTTCAAAGAATGCCGCGGGCTTGGACTTGACCGCTGCGTCCAGTCCTCCCGCCACAAGCTTTCTTCGCGCAGCTTTGTCAGTGCTCTGGGCGGCGTCCGGCGTCACGATGTCCAGCAGAACGCAAGGCACGCCGGCATTGGCAAAGTGAGCGGCAATGCGCGCGCCCATGGTTCCCGCGCCCAGCACGGCAACTTTATTGATCCGCTGATGCCCGGTCTTGCCGGGATGACCATTGGGTTGCACCGCACTAGCGCTGGATGAAACCGAAACGGGAGTAGAAGCGGCAGTGTGACTCATGAGTGCGACTCCTGAAGAAGGATCGACAAGGCGAGACGAGAACGATAATACCAGTTCCCACGAAGCGATTCGGCGATCCTGGCGATGAATGCTAAGCGCACACTTGTGACTTGAAAAGAAGCCTCAAAAATCATACTGAATGAATGCTCATTCAGTCAAGTGTGTCGTTTATTTTCAAAGGGTTAGTAAAAATAATTTCTAGGTTACGTTAGCCAGCGGTAAATGTAGGCATCATCGAACGCCGTGCCTTCTGATGGGGTTTGCGGTTTTATTCGTGCGCCGCCCGCAGCTCCTTCAATGGTGCGCTTGAATTCCTCAAACTTCCGTGACTGCGGACTCATCACGCTAATGTCACTAAGCGCAAAACTCAGATCGAGCCCTGTCATTGCAGCCTGAATCTGCATATACGCTTCAAGCGGTCCCGGCTTGCTAGCCAGCGAGGTAACAATGACAAGTTGCCATGCCGACCTATCGAAATCATAAAACCATGCCGAAGCTGTTACCGGAACACCTCTACCATCCAACTTCTCTAGCAGCTTCAGTCCATCTTCAATCAGCTTCTCTACCAATATTGTCTTATACATTGCATGACTCCGTGGGCCGGGTCCCGCACCGCGCCAATCAACTGCTCAGCGTCCTGTTGCGTATGTGCATCATAGCGGCTCTCTTCACTCCATAAACTGACCTGCGCCCAATTTGCGGCAAAAAGTTGGTCCTTCTTGCTGGTTTGGGTAAAGACATCTGAAAGACGGGCATGATCGGCGAGTTCCTTTAGATTGTGCGTGAATATTTTTCGAGCCAGAATCTTATCGTAAAAGTCCTCGGCCCTCGTAAGTTTTGCGATACAAGCTTTCAGTCCACATTCAACAGCGTATCCGACGATGTAATATGCGGCCCCATATCTACCATTAGCGAGCAGAAGCTCGCCGTCCGCCAATCGCTCCTCAGCCAGGTTCTGCAGTTCTGTCCGGTTCATTCGACCAACATAGGATACACCGTACATCGAATCCAAATGGTGAAAATTGCCGCGGATCGGTGCTGAGGCGTTGGGCAGCGATCCGCAGGGAGATGGAATAAACAAAGGTCGCGGGGCTTGTTTTGACTGAGCTATTCAGTGGCCTGTTTCTTGCTCAAGACTGCTTTTTTGTATTGCGACAACGTCATCTCGAGGCGACGTTCACCGTTACGCTGTTGTTCGCCAGGTTCGAGTCGTCCTGCGGGGAAACCGTGTGGACCGACGCCGTGTTCGCGATTAACTGGGCAGGGCCCGAGGCCGCGACCGTCAGCGTAATCGTGGCCTGATTCGGCAGACCGCCGTTGGTCATGTCCCGGAGAGGGCACACCACGGTCTGACCCACCGCGCTGCACGCGTTTTGTACTGTGAATTGCACTTCCTGCCCCGTGGTCCGATCCAAAGTAGCTTGCGTGACCGCAGAGCCGACAAACGTGAGCGCTGACGGCAGCGTATCCGTGAAGATGATACCGCCGTATGTACCCCAGGGTCCCGCGTTCTTGATTTGGTAGGTGTATGTGAAGGTGGAACCTACTGACGGAGAGCCTGTGCTCGCCGCGCCCGAGAGCTGAATGTCACTTGCCGCCGGGGCGACCATGCCACGGTAATTGATAACCGGGTCAAGTTGCCCGAGTCCGGTTCCGGAAAGAGGGGTATGAGCTGAATACACAGTGTAAAACGGAGGACCGCCGGTGCCTGGACGCACCGTGACCGATCCGCTGACGCTGGCGCCGGGTGCGAGCGTCACGCCGGTGCTGGGCGTGCACCATATGCCCATCACTGCGACATCCGTGGGAAATTCGCTGGGGGACTGGCCGCCGCACCCCGGAGAGAGAGAGATGAGCGTTGGCCCCGTGGGAGGCGCGACGGGACAGTTGGTGGCGGCGGTGCTGGCGCTGATACAGTAATCGCCCCAGTGGCTTCCGAGAATGACCCCGGTGAGAGTGATGGTGCTGGAATTGTTGGTTACCGTCCAGGTGTAGGTTGTGTTTACATCGACGGCGCCTGACGGATTGTTGGATGATAGTTCCACCGTGAGTAAGCCGTCCTGAGACGTCGCCGTCGCAGGCAGAACAGTCGCATTTACTTGAGCGTGCGCCGGGGTAGCGATACAAACCGCAAGCAATATCACGAGCCATGGAACCGTCTTCTGCGGGCGATGTCTCTTCATCGCCGCATTTTTTGTGCGCGCTGCTCCCTTGTGGAAAGACCCGATGTTTGGCGACTTGCTGAGTTAACTTTCGTTGATGGTGAATTGATTCAAGCTCGAAACTACTTTGTACATTGTTTCTCCTCAATGTGATAGGTGCTAAACGTCCTCGCAATCTCCGCGCTGCGGTAGGTGGGCGACCTCCGATTTGGGCCCACATTCCCGCTTGTTAATTGTTTGTTGACTTGCGTCTGAACGACGGCGCTCCCGCTAGAGCTGTCGCTCAGTTACAAGGTCTTGCAGACACACTTTGTCCCTGCGAATAGAATTCGCTGAAAATCATCTCGCCTTTTCACACGTGACTTAACACAATCGCCAGGCCAGCGACGAGTACACGAACAGTTGTGATCTCACAACAATGGATCAGCAAGTTGCCCTTGCTCAAGAGATAGCTCTCAGTGGTCAGGCAATATATGGACCCGGCATGGATTACGTTCATGCACGCCAATGTACTGGTGGAGCAAACT
>JBAVUZ010000814.1:0-1981 GCA_049697035.1 Candidatus Angelobacter sp.
TTGGCATAGTACCTTTCGTCTTCATGAAAGATAGTGGGCAGGGCAAAGATAACGAGATAATTGCCGTCCGTCTTGTCCAGGAAACCGCGCCAGTAATACTTTCCGAAGCCCGCCATGCCTTTACCCAGTTGCGGGTGCGCATCAGTACCTTCGGCCAAGGCGGACGTGACGCCCACAAAAACAAAAGATGAATAGTCAAAACTGTTCTGGGTGGCAACCTTGAAGGCCTGCCTGGCGGTCGGCGGCGGCGGAATTGCGCCGGCGCTCACGGCCCGGTAATTGGGCATAATGCCGAGAATCCGCTTTGGCTGCCGCTTTGACTCCGGAATAGGCTCGCCGAGTTGCGCCCCTGAAGGGTTCGTTGCGCTGGGCACGCCAGATTGCGCGGGCGCTTCCGTCGGCTTTGGCGATTGAATGGACTGATCAGCCGATGGCTGCGCCGGAGCATCGGCCCCGGCCAGCGTCTGATCCGTGGCAGCGGGCGTAGGCGCGGTGGTCGTTGGCTCCGCTGCCGCGGCGGGCGTCTGATCCGTAGCAGCTGGCGTGACGGGCGTTGCCTCCGTTGCCGCGGGTGTAGGCGTTGGAGCAGCGGAAGGCGAAGCGGAATCAGGTTGTTGCGCCAGAGCGCAGCTTACGAACAAAATAAATGCGAATGATGAAAAATAGCGCAAAAAATCCTCCAGTTCACGCAGCAAAGTCCTATGAGATTGCGATTGGATATAACCGAACAAGCTAAGGCTGCGTAAAGTTATGTAAACAAAAACGTTGTTTCAGTTTTAAGTTTTCAGATTGTCACTTAGTAATAAGTGATTTTGCAAGTTCCCAAAGTGTATTCGGGAGGTTATTGCGGAACCAGGCTGGACTTTCAAGGCCGGGGAGCCTTCTCCGTCACAATCTCAGAAAAATCCGCGATGCTGGAAAATTCATTGACCAGCGTCTGCAGCAAACCCAGACGCTGTGCGCGCAAGTTCTCGTCTTCCACCATGACCATCACTTTGTCAAAAAAGGCGTCGATGGGAGGACGCAGTCGGGAAATCTCATGCAAAGCCGGTTCATATTCCCGCGAAGCGCTTAGCTCTTTTACCTTTTTCGCTACTCCTGGCACAGCCTCAGCCAGCTTTTTCTCTTCGTCATCTATCAGTGCCACAGGATTAAACGGCTCAGCGACCTTCTTGTTAGTCTCCGCCGCCTGCCGCAGAATGTTCTTCATGCGCTTGAACGCCACTGAGATCGATTCAAAGTCACTCGACGGACGGACTTTAGCCACAGCGCTGGCTCGTGCGACAGCATCCACCACGTCATCGGCTCCGGCAGCCAGCGTTGCATTCACTACGTCATAGGCCAGCCCCAGCACGTCGCGCAGATAGAATTCCAGGCGCTCACGGAAGAAGCCGCGCACCGCCTGCACGTACGCCTCGCCACTCAGGGTGAGTTTCTTCTCCGCCTCGCTTCCCTTATATCCGTTGCGCGCGTCTGCCATGATCTGCGCAAGATTCAACGGCAACTTGTGCTCGACGATCGTCTTCACAATTCCATTCGCCTGCCGCCGCAGTGCAAACGGATCTTTCGACCCCGATGGCACCAGCCCCAGCGCGAACATTCCGGCAATAGAATCTGCCTTGTCGGCGAGGGAGAGCACCGCGCCTTCCAGAGTCCTCGGCGCAGAGTCTTCGGTCGATTCAGGTTTGTACTGGTCATAGATGGCGGTGGCGACGCTCTCCGGCAATCCCTGCGCCTTCGCGTACAGCCCGCCCACGATGCCCTGCAACTCAGTAAATTCCTTCACCAGTTCAGCGCTCAGGTCGGTCTTCGCCAGTCGCGCTGCCTGCTGCACCGCGCCGCCATCAACTTTCTGCCCAGACTTTTCCAGCACAGCGCTAAGCTTCGCGGCCAGTGCAGCCATGCGATCAGCCTTCGCGGCATAACTGCCCAGATCTTTCTGGAACGTCACCGCTTTCAGCATCTCCACGCGGTTCACCAG
>JBAVUZ010000815.1:0-7886 GCA_049697035.1 Candidatus Angelobacter sp.
GCCGCAAATGCAAAGGACTGTTGGGCATCGTGGAGGCCCCGGAGATCATGGAAGGCTATAGTGATCTCTCGCTCCGCTCGGGACTGCGGAAAAAGCTGCGCTCGAGATTTCAGAACGGCTATTTCAAGGATGATACTTCCCGCAGGCTCTTTACCAGCTCAATGATCCGCCCTGCGACATAATCAATCTCAGCTTCAGTGTTGAAGCGTCCAATACCGAAGCGAATGGCGCTGCCGGCAGCTTCATCGCTCAGACCGAGTGCCTTTAGCACATAGGAAGCGTGGGTCTTGCCGGACGAGCACGCCGATCCGCTCGAAAGCGCAACATCGTTCAATCCGGTCAGCAGGGTTTCACCGTCAACTTCCAAAAAACTCATATTCAGATTACCGGGCAAGCGATGCTCCATGGAGCCGTTGACCGTCACTTGATCAAGCCCTGCGACAAGGTGGTCGCGGAGACGGTTACGCAGGCCGGCGATGCAGCAACTCTCTTCCGGCATTTCCGCATGCGCGATTTCACAAGTCCTGCCAAAGCCGGCGATCCCCGGAACATTGAGGGTGCCGGACCGCAACCCGTTCTCATGGCCGCCGCCATCAATCAAAGGGACAAGCCGCGCGGCAGCGTTCTGGCGCACATAAAGCGCGCCACAACCTTTGGGTCCATAAAGCTTGTGCGCCGTCAGGGAAGCCAGATCAAGGTTAGCCCGATTGACGTCAAGCGGGACCTTGCCCAGCGCCTGGACGGCGTCTGAGTGGAAGAGCACACCTCGCTCGTGGCAGAGGCGGCCAATTTCCTCAATCGGTTGAAGCACGCCGGTCTCATTGTTGGCCGCCATAATGCTGACCAGAATCGTCCGATCCGTGAACCCGTCTTTGAGTTGATCGAGATCAATGAGGCCGTCACTGCCTACGGGCAGATAGGTAACCCGGCAGCCGATTTTTTCCAGATGCTTGCAACTATCAAGAACCGCCTTGTGCTCAGTGACGGCGGTAATAATGTGTTCGCCTTTTTCGCGGCAGCCTTCCGCTACGCCTTTCAGGGCCAGGTTATCGCTTTCAGTAGCGCCTGAAGTGAAGACGATTTCCTGGGGCAATGAGCCTATTGAGGCAGCAATCTGGCGGCGTGCTTTTTCCACGGCTGCGGCCGCTTCCCATCCAAAGGAATGGCTGTTGCTGGCCGCATTACCGAACCGGCTGGTGAAAAACGGCAGCATAGCTTCCAGCACACGCGGGTCAAGCGGCGTGGTGGCGTGATTGTCCAGATAGATCGGAAGCTTGACTGCGGCGGAAGAAAGGCCGTTGCTGCTCATGCCTGGATTTTACTAAAAAATAGTAAATGGGCAGTTCAGAACGTGAAAAAGCTGCTGGGCAAGCCCGCAGCCGGATAGAATCCCTCTCAGCCAACAGAATAATCGATGCAAACGGAAATGGTTCCAGTTCCCTTCACTATGGCTTTGACCCTGTTTTGCCTTCAGGCTTCGCTTCAGGTTCTGTACCGGCCATTGGAATAGACGCGATCTGCACCGTGCCTATCCGGCCTGAAGAGCGGTCCAGAATGCCGATGCGCAGCGTGGTGGTGTCGGGCCGCAGAGACAATTCCTGGCGAAAGGCTACTTTTGGGTGTGTTGCATCACCCTCCGGTATCTTGATGCTTTGACCAAACCGTCCCGAAGCCTTCCCGTTTTTGTCCCAGCTTTCGATAGCCAGATCAATCATGGCAACTTTTTGCGGTTGCGCGTCTACAAACTGGAACTGATTGCGATCAAGATCATATTCCAAAGTTACAGAATTGGCGCCTTTGGTGCCCGGGGACAACTTTACATTCATAGAGATCATGGTAGAATCCGCGATCTCCGGATCCATTGATTCCACCAACATCCGCTCCAGTTCCGGAACGGTAAAGTGCTTATCAGGAATAGCGTAGTACGTGCGGCGATAAACCAGTTTCACCCTTTTTCCTGGCGCTTTGACCTCAATCTTTCGGAGTTTGCCGTTCCACTCAGTATTGCTCGGACTATAAGCAAGGATGTAATAGGAGGATCCCATGTCCATGCTGCGCCCAATTGCACCCTTCAGATCATTGCCGTTATAAAACGCCTGGCCACCGGTATTCTTTGCCAGCAGATCCATACTATTGTGGACTGCGGAGTATTGAGTGGCCTGAGCGGACATGACATCGCCAATACTCCCGCTTCTATCCGTGTCAAACATACCTCTGCCGCCAACGGTAACGTCTACTCCACCAACTAATACGCCCTGAGCGTCCACCGGATATACAGCAATCTGGGCCTGAGCCAGGATTGCCGCCGTTTGCTCGGCCGCCTGATGATAGTTCCGCGCCGCCACCGACATCACGCCTGGGTCGGGTTCGGAATCCTCCTCCAGGTTCAGGGGAAATCCGGACGAAAGCCAGATTAGGTTTTTTCTGCCGGGCACACCTGCCACCGACCTCGCAATTTGCTGAAGTGCTTGCAGCGAGAGCCCCACTCTTAGGTCAGTTTTGGATGTTTCAGTATTCTTGATGAAATTTGCCATCCTGGCGGCAACAATGTCAGCAAACCCACCGCCCGTAGCTTTTATATCGGCTACAAATTCCCCATCATGATTTTGATCCGCGGTTGATCGATTGAGAGCCGAGGGCCTAAGCTGTGCCTGCTCAGCTGCCGCAATCAGAACATCAGAGCTGCCAGTGAAGTTCTGGATGAGGTGTAACCTAGTATCGAGCCCATAAAGAGCAACCTGGCGCCCTTTGGGCATCGCACGAAGAAAGCTCACTAGATGCCGCCGGGCTTCGCCCTGATCCTGGGTTTGCGTATTGAGCATGTCCAGAAGAACAATGTTTACCGCATTCGGAACTTGCGCAGGAACGTTCCTGTATTCATTAGGTGCCAAGGACGCGGACGGCTCAGAGGGAGAGCTGGAAGACATGCGCCGCTCGAATTGCTTTACTTGTTGCGGCTTGCCATCCTCCAGCACAACGAAATCGTCACGACCGAGGTCAGCCGCCGGATGGCCATGGTTATCCATGGCAACAACATCCAGAACTACCAGATGCACATTGGTCCGCAAAATTGTTGACGAAGCCGGCTCGTTGTTACCACCGGTTTGTTGCTGAGCCAGCACTGGAAGCTGAAGTAAAACTGCCAGTAAAAATATCATTCTCTTATTCATAAAGGCCTCCTGAACTGAATCCATAATCCTGTTTCCGGCTGCAGCTTCTAAAGAGTATTGCTCCTGGCTCGCCACCGGTAATTGTAACCCTGCAAAGCAAAGGGCCGATTCCAAGGAAGGGCCTGACGCAAAATCGGGCCAGCCGCATGGCTAGCCCGGTTTTGGTTGTGTTTTCAACCCAGCAAAAGGCCAGATTGAGTAGTTTAGAAGTTGTACTTGAGCATCAACTTGATATCCCGATGCCCTTGTTGCGCAAAGCCATTAACCAAGTAGGTGTTGCCAGGGTCATTGGTCGCATCAAGCACGTTGCTGTCAAGACCGAACGTGTTATCTAAGTTCGGGTGATTGAAAACGTTGTACATTTCTACGCGAAGCAGGAGTTCATGTCCTTCCAGTCCGGGAATCTTCACATGGCGTGCAACTGCAAGATTCTGCAACCATGATCCGGGCGCAACGAGCGAGTTACGACCCACATTGCCGAGGCCAGGAGCAACGATATAGCCAACCTGCGAGCTAGAAACCGGAACAAGGGTACCAGCATTCGGATCGGTCGCAGTGGTGGTTTGCAACTCATTCAAGCTGTAGATTGTTCCTGGCGTTCCGCCAACGAAGGCTCCATCAATGCCAACCTGGGTTTTGGGACCCGTTCCGGCGAAAGGCAAACCATTGAAAGCGCTACCGTCGCCGTTAGTGTCCAGGCCACCGATGAAGGGGGTAACTGGCGCTCCACTCTGCAATGAAGTGGTGCCGGAAACTTCCCATCCGCGAGTGATGTATCCCAGGCCGTTCATCAAACCATTGCTGCTATTGTGCAGGCCAGGGATGTTCCAGACGTAAGCAAACACCGCGCGGTGACGGATATCAAAATCCGAAAGCCCACGGTTTGAAGCCCGGCTGAAAGGATTCTGCGGAGTTACAGATCCGGCATCTCCCGTACCAAAGGTGTTGAATACATCGGAACCGTCGTCGATCGACTTGCTGTAAGTGTAAGACCCGCGCAGCAACAGACCGTGCGAGTACTGGCGCTCGAGCTTTATGCTGCCGCCATTGTAGTGCGAGTCTCCGGAGTTATCACGAACGGTGATAGCGCCACGAAGCGGGTTAATGCGGGGCAGGGTATTTAGATTCGAATCGAAACCGCCGAAGGGATTGATGATATCTGACTCAAACAAGCGCTCTCCGCGAGTGCCTACATAAGCCAGAGTCATGGTGAACTTGCCAGGAAGTTCACGCTGAATGTTGAAGTTCCATTGGAAAACGGTGGGGTTAACCAGGTTGGAGGCAACCGAGGTCTGAGTTGATTGAGGATTCAGCACCGGCACAAGGGTGGCGATAGCTCCACTGGCGTTCGGTAGTCCACGTGGAGTAGTACCAGGGCCGCTTGCATTCGCCGCCGCTTGTATTGCGTTAGGCGAAGAGGCGACGGCATTATCCAGAATGTTGGTGTACAGAGAATCGTAAAATATACCGAACCCTGCGCGTATTACCGTTTTGTTGTCGCCAAAGATGCTCTTCCAGAACTGGGGCGAGTAGGCGATTCCGGCGCGAGGAGCGAAGTTGTTGCCATCTTCCTTAACGCGGACCGGAGTTGTCAGGTTCCCAAAGGGACCTTGGCTGAGGTCATATCCAGGAAAAGCTAGCTGGTTTTCAGGATTGGGCTGGAACTCATAACGCAGTCCCATGGTGAGGGTCAGATTAGAGGTCGTCTTCCATGTGTCTTCCATGTAGTACGCCATCTGATCAGCCCGTGGCCGAACCGTGGGGTTACCGAAGGTCTTGCTGGCAAATGTTCCAGTACCACCACTGAAGTTATCCACAAAGTTTGCCAATGCCGAGAAACCACCGCCTTTGTTGTAGGCCTCAGAGCCGAAGAAGTTGAACGGCACTTCGTCGCGAATGATCAAACGGGTAATGTCAGCGCCGAACTTGAAGGTGTGGCGGCCAACTGTATAGGTAAGGCCATCTTGAACTTGATAGGTTTGGTGTCCACGGCCCTGGGGAAGAGCTGTGCTTACACCAAAGCTCGGCAAGCCGCTGATCCCGGCGATAGAAAAACGGGGTAGTGGATAGAGCGGGTTGGCCAGAGTTGCCGCCGTGGGGGCAAACTGGAAGTCAAAGTGGCCGAACGACGCGCGAAGTTCATTGACCGCACGTGGGTTAAAGACGTGGGTGTAAGCAGCCACCACGTTCTCTGAAGGTCCGCCCTGCTGCGTGTCAAAACCCGGTAGTGACGCAGGGAAGTTGAAGAAATCAGGAACCAATGAACCCTGGTCATGCAGATAGCGCACGGACAGTGTGTCCTTCTGGGTCGGAAGAAAGTCAACTTTGACGTTCCACTGGGTATCGGGATTCTGTTGTGCGGGTGCAGGGCGCGAAACTTTTCCAAACTGAACTACTTGGCCATTGCTCAAGGTTTGATTTGTAGGGCTGTTGTTGGGATCGCCACGAAGGCTGCCCAGATATTGCAAGAGCAGGTTGGCGTTCGCGCTGCCCTGAGCTGCCAGAACTGCCGCACCGGCAGGTGTGGGCAAGGTAATGACTGCAGGCTGTGCCTTTCCGTAAAAGCGGAACCACTGAGACGTTCCGAAGACGAACAGCTTGTCTTTGATGATGGGGCCGCCGGCAGCGAAACCGAAGGTATGATCATCAAAACGGGTCTTGCAATTCGCCCCAGTCGCAGCTAAATTTGCTGCGCTGCAGTCGCTGGTGACGCTACCCAGAGTGTTAGCGTCTATGGATTGCAATCCGGAGCCTTGATACAGCTCCCAGGCGCTACCGTGAAATTTGTTGGTTCCACCCTTGTAGATAACGTTGGTGACGCTTGATCCACCGCGGCCAAATTCTGCCGAGTAAGAGTTTGTGAGAATTGAAACTTCCTGAATGGCATTTGGGTTTGAAGGCTGGAACGCCTGCCCCTGGATTGAGTTGTCATTGTTATCCTGGCCATCCAGCAGGAAGTTATTCTCGCGCGGGGTCAGACCGTTGGCGGCGAAGTTGAAGCCGTTGGAGGTTCCGCGTCCATTTTGGTTGACATCTGCCATTCCAGGCTCAGTCAACACGAGTTCAATCGGATTCAGGCTGGCGAAAGGCAAGCTAGTGATTTCAACCGTGCTGATATTGTGGGAGATTTCCGCATTGTCGGTCTGCACCATGGCGCCGGTGGATTCAACGGTGACGACCTCCTGCTTAGTGCCTACCCCGATCCTCCCGTCCACAGATGTTTGAACCGAGGCACGAACGGCGACATTGTCGATGGTCAGGGTTTGGAACCCGGACTTGTCGAACGTAACTTTGTAGGTTCCCAGATCCATGGCGTCCATAAAATATCCGCCGGAAGGACCCGAGGTTGCGGTACGTACAGTGCCATGCTCCTTGTTGGTGGCCGTAACTGTGGCTCCGACCACAGCAGCACCCGTCTGATCAACAACAGTCCCTGTGATCGCGCCCTTACTGGTCTGAGCCAGCGAAGGTAGCGCCAAGAACAGCGTGACAGCGATAAGTGCTATCAGGCCAAGCAGTCTACTCGCGCAGTTTGCGAGCAACGTGGCGTTGCGCAGTTTGCGATTCATCCTTGCATCTCCATTTTAGTTTTTCTTTGTGTCAGTTTTGATTTTGAAGCGAAACACTGAAGTGTTCTGACACATAGTATGCAAGTGAGCTGCCCTTCGTTCTTCTCTGGAAACAACAACTTACATGGGAATCAGGGCATGGCAATCCGCAATTCTGGATTTTAACGGTCAGGAGCTATTGATTTTAGGATATTTGCACGAAGAGTGCTGATGCAACCATGCAAGACATACGCCTTAGTTCGGCGAATCATCGACTTAGCACTAGACCAAGGGTTAGCCTTCACTTGTTACCAGACGGTGAGGTGAACACTTCACCCGGCCTATCCGACATCCGAAAACGTGTCCGGAAGTGCTCTGAAATCAATGAAACAGCGTCTTTGTTCCGCTGCGGGTCCTGCTGGATGAGATACTTCATGGCTTCCACCAGGAGGCGCTGTCCTTCCACATAGCGTGGATCCGGTTTCCGCGGCTTTGCCTTGCGACGCGCTGGATCCGGCATTTCCGGCTTGATGGGAAGGGTTAAAACTTTGGCCACAGATACACCTCTATCCAGCTTATTCAGATGCCGCCACAGATCAATGTGTTTCGCAAAAAGTGCGTCGCAAAAACCGGGTCTAGCGACGGAAAATCCACCGGGACTGCTAGCCATGATCCTCGGACCATACGCCTTAACCCCGTCCCTCTCGATTTTACCCCTTCAGGCCGGACGCGCGCTATCAAATGTTTTTCTTATTGTGGCTTTACGGTCTTTGTGTTTCCGTTTGTTTTCAGATGAAAAACGTCCTCTGGGAAGTTTTGGTTGAGCTTCATATTGGTGTAATGTGCCACCCGATAGTCGCCTGAAAGCTCAAAGAACTGCTGTTTCAGCAAAACGTCCCGGTCCGGATCAATCCACAAAATGATCCTGTTATACGTTTGCCGGACTTTTTCTTTTTTGGGTGTCAGATCAAGCTTGGCCGTTTTTACGCCGTCCACCATCTCCCAGTCATCCATTTTCACGGCGTAGTCGCGTTGCAATTCATCGCCGCTGGCGCCGAACCCCAGGCTCAAGAACGCTTCCACATCAGACTTGTTCTTGCCCACCTTCCGCTCGGTTACCTGATTGATTTTCTTTTCGTAGATCCGCAGTGTCCCATCTTTGTAAACC
>JBAVUZ010000816.1:0-3492 GCA_049697035.1 Candidatus Angelobacter sp.
CGTCGGCTTCCGCCATCGCCCAGAGATATACCGCATAGCAGTCTGTGATGGCCGCGGGGAATGGATGCTCAGGCGCAAGACGGTAGTCGACCGCGATGACCACGGCTTTGGTCTCTTTCGCCATTTCGAGACATCTCGGATGCTCGATCTCAAGATCTCCGAGCATAAAAGCCCCGCCGTGGATATAAATTACCGCAGCAGCGGGTTTGACCAGGTCCCAGGGAACGTACAGCCGCACGCGGACCGCGGACGCGCCATCGGAAGGGCAAATCCGATCGACAACGTCAACCTTCGGGTCGGTCAGCGAATGAGATCCCAGCAGAGTCGACAACCGAACGAACCGATTCATTTCGGATCGAGCAGCCACCGGATCGGTACAATCTAGGCGTGGCAGCATGCTCATGGCTTTCCTGAGCTCAGGCTCCATTGAAACTCCCACAAAGTTTATCGTCAGGTTTCTGCAGGCGAACGAACGCGTATGCGCCGCGAAGACTGGAGATCGCCGGAAGATTTTCTTGCGTGATATCCAGCGGTGAGCCGCGGAGCTTCTCAATGAAAGCCAGGAATGAGATGAGGAGCAGCGAATCGAGGATTCCGCTCTCAATCAGATTAGCATCGGGGTCGAGTGAGGCGGATTCCACTCCGGCCACTTCATAGAAAAAGCTCCGAGCCCGATTGATGAATACTTCCTCGGTCACCTCTTCCATCTATCAAACCCTCCAACAAACTCAGCAGTGCTCTTTTCCATTTACGAGTTCAATGAGACCAACGAGCGCCACATCTCCACCACTCGCTGGCGGTCAAGCTTTTCCGAACCGGTGCGTGGCAAAGCATCTGTAATCTGAATCACGCGCCTGGGCGCGCGATGGTCACCAAGCCTTTGTCGTAGCTCGGCTGCTACGACAGCGCAGGTCAGACCGGAATTGGGCACAAATCGGACCAGCAGCCCAATATCTTCGCCTCCGGCAGGAAGATGCCAGGGAACTCCCGCAACTTCATGAATCCCATCAATCTCAAACGCGGCACTCTCCACCTCATCAAGGTAAACCGAATGGCCGCCCTTCATGACGACATTCTTTAGCCGCCCCACGATCCAGTACCGACCCTGCTCGTCGCGTCGGAAAAGGTCCCCGGTCCGAAGCCAGCATCCGTGGAAGGCAGCCTCTGTGGCCTGCGTATTACGATAGTACCCATCGAATACCGTTGGACCCGACAACTCAAGCTCCCCTTCGCCGGCCCCCTCTACAACTGTTCCGTTTCGATCACGCAGTTGAGCCTTTAGCAAGGCAGGGATACCTAAGCAGCTTCGGCCCATTCCGTGCTCATCATACTCACCGAAGAAAGAGGGGCACATGGATTCCGTGAGCCCATATGCGTTGAGCAGGCCGAGGCCAAACTTGCGCTCAAATTCCTGCTGTGTCCGCTGCGATAACGGCGCACTGCCTGAGATGCAGGTGGGAACTTTGCGCATTCTTTGCGGCGGCACCCCCACCTGGTTCAGAAGTTCGATAAGTGGCGGCACCAGAAAGATCTGTTCGATGTCGTGATCGGCAACTGTGTGCCAGTACCCAGGAGCAGTTCGCAAATTAAGTTCCGGCAAGACAACAACGGTAGCGCCCGCGCAGGCGGCCCACATGTAATGCAGGATGAGAACGCCGTATCCAGAGAGCCGCATGCTACAGGCAATGTATTTAGGCGCGACGCCACGATGTCGGACAATCGCTGCCGCCGCCGCATATATTGCCGTCAACAATCGATCATGCGGTATGACAATTCCCTTGGGATCTCCAGTACTCCCGGAGGTATAAGCCAGGAGCGCGGCCCCATCCGGCAAATCCGAATGCTCGTCTTTTGAGGAAGAGTCGGCGAGTACCGAAACCGTAAATTCCGGATCTACCTTGATGAACGCATCAGGCCGGCTATGGGAATAAACCGAGCGGCGCACGCTAACACCCCATTTCGGGTCGACAAGCAGTGCGGTACCCGCGAGGCGCCAGATTGCGAGCAGCAACGGCAGTGTATCGGGGTGATCTGCCAACTCAACCGCGCAAAGACTTTGTCGACTTATGCCGGCTGCCGCGAGCCGAAGACTCAGTTCTTCGCCCCTGGCAGCGAGCTGAGCCCACGACAATCTGATGCCAACGTAAGGCTCACGCGCGAATATTAAGGCAGTCTCATCTGGGCGCTCGAGTGCGAGCGCTGTATAGATGTCGAGAAGGTTCATCATATTTGTATGTGCTCTTCCTCGCTGTATGGCGGTTCGTCCACAGTACGGGGCGACTCGGTTCGCATGCCATCGCGAGGCTGTCGAGCTTCAAGGAAATATCGCTTATGTGCTCATTGAGTTCGGGCCATAAGCGGGTTCATGTTTTGTCATTTGCGATTCCATTCCGAGGGCGTCTCGCGATCATCTGCCCAGAATCGGAATGTAGGTGTTTCTCGAACCAATGATGAGCGTATGGTTCCTCGTTGAAGGCGTCGACTTCGATATATCCTTCCTTTCGGTACAGTGCCTGAGCCTCGGCGAGGGTCCGATTAGTTTCAAGATGGAGCACTGTAAGTCCCGCTTCCCGAGCAAGGGTCTCAAGCGTATGGAGAACTTTGCGTGCAACACCCCGCCTGCGTGCGGATGAAGCCGTCCACATTCGCTTGATCTCACCTGTTGTCGGATTCTTGCGCTTGAGCACGCCACATCCAACAGGATGGCCATCAAGCCGGGCCACAACAAAGTAACCCCTCGGGGGAACCAGATCCACGTCGGGAGCGGGATTGCTCTTGATCGGATCGAAACCTGTGTCGAAACGCTCCGCCAGTTCCCGATAATACTGCTCTACGCACCAGCGCGCGGCGGGGCTGTCCGGTGCGGCCACTTTCACCTCGACCGTGGTCGTCTGGCTCAATTCATCTTCTAGTTTGTGGGACATAGCAATTCTCGCGATGGTCTCGCCGGCTCTCCGCCAGTGTACCTCCGCAAACCGCCCCTAGAGCGCCTGAAGGTTCAACGGAGAGAAAGAGTCTTCTCCGCAATACCCGATTGAGGTTTAACTCCGAATTCCGTTGTGGATGTAACGAATTGCTAGAGGCGGCTCCGCTGTTCTTTGGTCTGGTGTAGTGCGTAATGCGGACTGGCGCACTACACCATCAGGATAAAGCAAAGCTCTTAAGAAGCCACAGCCGCATTTGTGGACCGGAAAACTTCAGCGCAAATCTCGTGCAACTGGACGTCACTGACTGCTCTCTGAATGTCTAGTACCTGCTTCACTCTGATGGAGACCTGGTCGAGCTTTTCGCCTTCGACGTGATATCCAAGCTTTTCAAGTTTCACGCGCAAAGCGTTGCGGCCGCTTAGCTTGCCGAGTACCAGCAGGCTTTCGCTGACTCCCACGTCCGAGGGGTCCATGATTTCATAGGTGCGCGGATTTTTGAGCATACCGTCCTGGTGAATCCCCGCCTGGTGCGCGAATGCATTCGCCCCCACAATCGCTTTATTGG
>JBAVUZ010000817.1:0-4592 GCA_049697035.1 Candidatus Angelobacter sp.
GATGCCATCAAGAGCGGCAAACCGTTTCTGGGAATCTGCGTCGGGATGCAGTGGCTCTTTAGAGGCAGCACGGAAGCGCCGGAGACTCCGGGCGCGGGACTCTTCGCCGGCGAATGCTCGCGCTTCCCTGCTTCAGTAAAGTCGCCGCACGTCGGCTGGAACCAACTAGAAGTGCGGCCTGGATCGCGGCTGCTCCAGGGCGTAAACAGCGGCGCGTTTGTGTACTACACGCATTCTTACCGCGCTCCCGTAATCGCCGAGACTACCGCCTGCACAAATTATGGTGGCGCTTTTTCTGCTGCCGTGGAGCACGAGAACGTCTTCGGCGTACAGTTCCATCCCGAAAAATCTGCCGAAGCAGGCTTGAAGATTCTGGAGAATTTTTGTGCCCTCTGAGCCGCTACACCCCAGCAAGCCAAGCCCCGGCTTGCCGGGAGCCCAGCGGCTGACTAAGCGCATCATCGCCTGTCTGGACGTGGATGCAGGACGCGTCGTGAAGGGCATACAGTTCCAGCAGCTGCGCGATGCCGGCGATCCCGCAGAGCTGGCATTGGCACATGCATCAGCCGGAGCCGACGAGATTGTGCTGCTCGACATTACTGCTACTAACGAAGGCCGCAAGACGCTGGCAGAGACCGTGCGCCGGACCGCCCGCGATCTTTTTGTGCCGTTTACTGTTGGCGGGGGCATTCGAACGCTGCAAGATGCCGCACAGGTCTTTGATGCCGGTGCCGACAAAGTCAGCATCAACTCTGCCGCGCTAGCCAGCCCCCGACTTATTGGCGAGATCGCCGGACGCTTTGGTTCGCAGGCAGTGATTGTGGCCATTGATGCGCGGCGCGGAACGGGTACGGCAGATACAGCTGAAGTCTTCGTCTCTGGCGGGCGGACTGCCGCGGGCAAGAAGGCGCTGGAATGGGCACGCGAAGCCGAAGAGCGCGGCGCGGGCGAGATACTGCTTACTTCGATGGACCGTGACGGCACCGGCCTGGGCTTTGACTGTGAGCTTACCTCGGCGGTCGCTTCATCTGTTTCGATTCCGGTGATTGCATCTGGTGGGGCAGGCAATGCACAGCATTTCGTCGATGTCTTTTCCGCCGGCCGCGCTGACGCGGCGTTGGCGGCTTCCATTTTTCATTTCGGCACGCATGCGGTTGCTGATCTGAAGCAGATGCTTCTGCGGAATGGCATACCCATGAGGTGGCCGTGCTGATTCCCTCAATTGATCTTATGGGCGGCAAGATTGTGCAGCTTGTCCAGGGTGAAAGGAAAGCCCTGGAGTTTGACGACTTGGAATATTGGATTGAGCGCTTCTCCACGTTTCCTCTTGTCCAATTGATCGACCTGGATGCTGCCATGGGCCACGGCAGCAATCGTGAGTTGATTGCAGCAATCTGCAAGCGCCTTCCCTGCCAGACCGGCGGCGGCATCCGCGACGTTGCGCGCGCCAGCGAATTGCTGGCAGTTGGCGCAAAGCGTGTGATTTTTGGTTCGGCGCTATTGAAAGATGGCGCAATCAATACGAGGCTTGCGGCCGCAGCAGCTGAAACTCTGGGCACGGACCATCTCACTTTTGCCATCGACTCGCGCCAGGGCAAAGTCGCTGTCCAAGGTTGGAAGGAAAGCACAACCATCGATCCCAAAGACATGGTTCGCAGTCTGGAGCAGTATTGCAGCACTTTCCTCTATACCCATATTGATACCGAAGGCACGATGACCGGATTCCCGATCACGATCGCGCAGGAACTGGCCGCGCTGACCAAAAAGCAGATGATCGTGGCCGGCGGCATTCGGTCTCGCGCGGAAGTCGATGAACTCGATGCCATCGGAGTGGACGCTGTGGTGGGCATGGCGATTTACACCGGTGCAATGCAATAATTTATCTTTCTTCCTCAGGATATTATTGCCAGTCCAGTCATGAAATAAACCATGCCAGAACCGCTTACGCCGGAATCCGGAAAAGGTGCTTACGACACTATGTGGATCTGCATGACTTGCGGCAAGGAAGCGCTTGGTAATTTTTGCGCCCATTGCGGAGAAAAGCGGCATGACGACCATGACTTTTCTTTAAAGCATGTTCTGGCTGAAGCGGCTGAGGCTTTCTTCCATGTCGATTCCAAGATCTTTCTTACTCTGAAAACGCTTGTGGCAAGACCCGGCAAGCTGACGTCAGATTTCTTTCTTGGACGGAGAAAGCCATACATGTCACCCGTGCAGACGTTTTTTGTCTGCAACCTGCTGTTCTTTATATTGCAGCCGCTGACCGGACTGGAAATACTTGCGCCTCCGCTGAGGGTGTTTGAGGCCAATGACTTCATGGGAAAAACGGCCACCCGGTTGGTTGATCGTCGCCTGACAAAGGAACACTTGTCCCGGACCAATCCGGAACAGTTTAAGGAATTCACGGAACGGTTTGATCGCATAGCGCACTTGCAAGCCAAGAGCTTGATTCTTGTCCTGTCGCCCATGCTGGCGGTTGTTCTGGCAATTCTCAACCTTGGCAGAAAGCGCTATTTTTCAGAACACATCATCTTTTCGTTACATGCTTACGCATGGTGGCTGCTATGGCTGCTGGCAAATCTGTTGATTCTGGCGTTAGTCGTCGTGCTGCCTCTCCTTGCCGGACGGCACATTAATCTCACATATTTTGACTATGCAGCTACATCTCTGGAATTCGGGGGCTTTGGCGTGTATCTCTTTCTTTCCGGTAGGCGGTTCTATCAAGACAAGATGGTTCCTGCGGTGGCTAAAGCTATTGTGCTAACGTTCTGCGCGTATCAGCTATTCCATATCTACCGTCTGATGCTGTTTTTCACGGTGCTCTACTCGACCTAGATTTTCTTTCCGCGATAAAGACCCGCAATGGCGAAGGTGTAGGGTATCCAGCTCACGTCATGAAAACCAACGGATTCCATGCGCTGGAGCATCTCTTGCGGCACAGGAAACTTTTGGACTGAGGCAGGCAGATATTCGTAGGGGCCGCGGACGCCGGAAATCATTGTCCCGATCTTCGGCAGCACCTTGCGAAAGTAAAACCCGTAGAGTTTGCCCAGCAGGCCGCCGGGCTCGCTGAAATCCAATATGCCGACTTCACCTTGCGGCTTAAGAACGCGGAAGATTTCGTGCAGACCCGCGTCATAATTGGCCAGGTTGCGGAAGCCGAAAGAAGAAACCACCAGGTCCACGCTATTGTCAGCCAATGGAAGATGCAGAGCGTCGGCCTCTACGGGCTGGATATTTTTTGCGGTGAACTTAGACAGGCCGTGTTGGAGCATCTGGTGAGAAAAATCGAGTGCAAGGATTGCCGCGCTGCTGTTCTTTCGAGACGCCACGGCGCGCATGGCCACCGACATATCGCCGGTCCCGGCGCACAGATCGAGCACGCGTGCATTGCTCCGCGAAAGGATGTGGCTAAAGCTGCGGGCCGTACGTCGCCACCAGAGGCGGTCAACGTTCATGGAAAGAACATGGTTGAGGAAGTCATAGCGCGGAGCTATCTCATCGAACATCTGCCGTACCGCTTGCGCGGCGGAGCGTTCGTCTGACGTGCCTGCGGGCGTGGTTCCACGCGCGCCGCTGGAGAGATTCGCGACGGGCTTGTTGGGATCGACGGCGGAGGTGTTGGCCTGCTCAGGCATGATTTCTGATCGACTCCACGGCATCGCGCACAATGCCCGGCGGCGCGTCACTTGAAATTTTTACTTTGCCGATCTTTTGCGGAAGAACAAAATGCACCGCACCTGCCACGGTCTTTTTGTCTGCGCCCAGACGGCCCAGAACGCTCTGGACATCGCACGACACACGAGGCAATGGGCCATACAAGTGCGTGGCCGCTGTGATCCGTTCAGCGGTTTCTGCATTGCACGCACCCGATTCGCGCGCGATGGCAGCCGCCGCGATCATGCCCCAGGCCACGGCTTCACCATGCAGGAATTGCGAATAGTCCGTGGCGGCTTCCAGAGCGTGGCCTATGGTATGTCCGAAGTTCAGGATGCGGCGCAGGCCTGATTCCTTTTCGTCGGCGGAAACAACATCGGCTTTCACTCGGATGGAATCGCCAATGACGCGCTGCAACGTCCTGGAATCACGGCTAAGAATTTCGTTGGGATTGCGCTCCATAAGATCAAACAGATGGCTATCGCGAATCACGCCGCACTTGAGCGATTCGAATAGGCCGGAGCGGAATTCGCGGTCATCCAGTGTTGCCAGAATATCCGGATCGACCAGAACGGCACTGGGTTGATGAAAGGACCCGACGAGATTCTTACCCCCGCGCAGATTCACGCCGGTTTTGCCGCCGATGCTGGCATCCACCTGTGCCACCACGGTGGTGGGAATCTGGACTACAGGGACGCCGCGCATAAAAATTGCAGCGAGAAAACCGGCGCTATCGCCCACAACTCCGCCGCCAAAGGCCACCAGCAGCGATTTGCGATCAGCCTTGGCATCCACCAGACTTTCCGCCAGTTGCTCCACTGTATGCAGCCGCTTGGCCGGTTCGCCATCATGCATTTCCAGCACTTCATAGGGCAAGCGGGCATCACGCAAAGATTTTTCCAGCGCCTCGCCCCAGTGGCGACGCACGTTGGGTG
>JBAVUZ010000818.1:0-6532 GCA_049697035.1 Candidatus Angelobacter sp.
ACCAGTCGCGGGCATTTGAGGCCAGCAGTCCGCTGATGATCAAGGCGGCTGCAATGATTCTCCAGCGAATCTTCACGGCCCAGCGCGATCGCTTCCGGGGATCCACGGTCAAATGCAGATAATCCGGCGTGTAGTAAATAAAGACCGCCAGGGCGGACGCCACCGCGGCATAAAGCGCGAGCATCGCAACACTGGATGGCTTGCCTGCCGTGATGCACGCTCCAACAGCGGCAAACAAGACCAGAATCAGGCCCATTCCCCAAATGCGGCTGAATCTAAGAAATTTTTGTTGCTCCGTGTATTGCATAATTTGAATCGTGTTCTTAAGAACATGGCGCAGAACAAACATCGATGAAATTGTACAAATATGTGTGAGGTTATCATGACGGCGGCGCGAACCTTCTAGAGTGGGCCGCAGGCTAATCCAGAGCTTAGCTAGACCGGAATGAGATTGCGAAATGACGGTCTGCGAAGGGGTGCCGAAAACGGATAGAAATATCCGCTTGAGCAGGCGAGGCTTTTGTTTGGCACTCCGCAGCCCATGGAAATTTAGAATCAGTCGGCTCGAAGTCATGGCTGGGCCATTACCAGCCATAACGGCCTTAATGCAGTTTTCCTGTTCCGGTATCAACCTATCAGAGTTCATCACGATCAAGAACAAAGAAGTTGCCGGTCACCTTGAGTAACGCCACAGTGACAAAATAAAAGCTGCCCACAAAACGGCGAGAGTAAAGCGATAAAAACGGTGTTCCATCCGACCAATGAAAATGATTGTGCCCCCTATAAAAAGGGCACAGACCATTGCAATAATTACAGCAACTCCGTGACGTGCTAAGCCTGAATTCTCGATAACGTGGCACATGCCAGGAACGGTTATCTTTGCCGAAAAAGCGCCAACAAGATACCAGAGAAGCGGATAAGGTCTATCCGCTTTCTGGTCTTGCAATTGCTCCTCTGTAACTCTATCAGTCACTCGCTACCCCTTAAAATTACACCGCTAATTTCCGTATTTCGCGTGGCAAGCCGCTTGTTCAGCATCATAAGTTTGGTTTGCTCGACTACCCTGTATAATTGATCCCACAACTGCCCTTCCAAGTGCAAAGATAGTAGTTCCCGTCGTGGCGATGACGAATCCTCCCGCAAAATTCCATTCCCACAAGCTTGAGAATAACAGCAGTGGTAATTTGACCCCCAGCAGCGAGAGCACTGTCTCATCCGAGCAGGTCTCGGAGAGAAGGGGCTTGAGGACAAGCGTAAGGTGTCTGAAGCCGTCCATCGCGCTCTGGTTGAGACCATTTCCATCCCCGCTCAGGACCGCTTTCACATCATTACGGAACACGGCCTCGCGGATTTTATTTACGATCCGGAATATCTGAATATCCATCGTACGAACGATCTGGTGATCATTCAAATCACGCTGAGCGCCGGGCGGACATTGGAGGTGAGGAAGTCGCTCTACCGTCGGATGGCGGACCTGCTCAATAAGGAAGCAGGCTTGCGCAAAGAAGATGTCTTTATCAATTTGGTAGAGACGGCGAAAGAGAATTGGTCTTTTGGCAACGGCGAAGCGCAGTACGCAACGTGATAAGGTTGGTCTCCGCGTTTCAGTACGCTCTACGTCTCTGCGGTGAAAAATTATCTTGTCAATGCGCCGGAGCGAATCAATTCCGCCAGCTTGGCAAAATCCTCGGCGAATACGCGGTCATGCTCGATCTTTGGGCTTACCTTGCGGATGGCCGCATGAGCTTTTTGCAATGGCTGGCTGCTCTTGAGTGGCGCAAGAAAATCCAGCGCCTGCGCCGCCGCACAAGCTTCAATCGCCAGCACATTGGTGGCGTTCGCGACCACGCGCTTCAGCTTGATGGCCGCGGCCATGCCCATGGAGACGTAATCTTCCTTATTGCCCGACGTTGTGATCGAATCAACCGACGCCGGATGCGCCAGCCCCTTGTTTTCGCTGGCCAGGGCCGCGGCCGTCACCTGCGGCATCATAAAGCCGGAGTTGATGCCCGCATCGGGCGCGAGAAACGGGGGCAGACCTTCATTCAATGCCGGATTCACCAGCCGCTCAATGCGTCGCTCAGAAATTCCTGCCAGCGCACTCAGTGCGATTGCCAGATAATCCAGCGTGAACGCCAACGGCTGACCATGGAAATTGCCCCCGGAGATGATGTCGCCTTCGCCATGGCCTTTCACAAACACCAGCGGGTTGTCCACCGCTGAGTTCATTTCGATCTCAAATGTTCGTCGGCAAAACGCCATGGTATCGCGCACCGCGCCGTGGACTTGCGGAATGCAGCGCAGTGAGTAAGCGTCTTGCACGCGTCCGCAGTCTTTGTGCGATTCGCGAATCTCGCTTCCGGCTAGCAACCGGCGCAAGTTCGCCGCTACTTCCACCTGTCCGGCATGCGGACGCGCATCATGGATGCGCGCATCAAACGCAACGTCGGTTCCGTGCAGCGCATCGAGTGACATCGCACCCAGCACATCTGCTGTTGCGGCAAGCGTCTCAGCCGCAAGCAGAGACAGCGTTCCCACAGCCAGCATCGCCTGCGTGCCGTTGATAAGTGAGATTGCTTCTTTCGCCTCCGGAACCAGCGGTTTGATTCCGGCGCGCTGCAAAGCTTCTGCGCTGCTGGTGCTGGAATGGTTGCTCCAGACCTCACCTTCGCCGATCATCGCCAGCGCAAGGTGGGCCAGCGGAGCAAGGTCGCCGCTTGCGCCAACGCTTCCCTGTGATGGCACCACCGGATGCACGCCCTTATTCAGCATGGCGCAAATCAGCTCAATCACTTCAGGCCGCACGCCGGAAAATCCTTTGGCCAGGGAGTTGGCGCGCAGAAGCATCATGGCGCGCGTCTCTTTCTGGCTCAGCGGCTCACCCACACCCGCCGAGTGTGAGCGGATAAGATTCACCTGAAGCTGCCGGTTCTGCGCCGGCTCAATGTGTACGTCACTCAATTTGCCAACGCCGGTATTGATGGCATAGGCCACGCGGTTCTCGCGCAGCAGTTTTTCCACCACTTCGCGCGCAGCCACAACTTTCTTGCGTGCGCCATCCGCCAGTTCTATTGGACGCCGCTCATAGACCACCTGGCGCAGGTCGTCGAGTGAAAGATCGTTTCCGTTAATTTGAAGAGCGTTCATGAATTTCGTTTGAGCCCGTTAAAGGCCTGCATATATTTTTTCGGTAGCGCCGTGCGTTCCAGCTTGTTGTTAACGATGATGTGCATGGTTTCTCCCGTGGCCAGCAGCGTGCGGTCGGCCTCGCGGAAGACTTCATAGCTGAAGTGCAGCAGCGATGAGCGCACATTCTTGATCTGCGTGCGCACCACGATCTCATCATCATACTGTGCCGGAGCCTTGTAACGAACGCGCAGGTCGACCACTGGGATGTGGCAGTTGTCCTCTGCTTCCATCTCGCTGTACTGGAATCCGAGCTGCCGCAACAATTCCACGCGCCCCACCTCAAACCATATGACAAAGTTCGAGTGGTACACCACGCCCATCTTGTCAGTCTCGGCGTAGCGCACACGCAGTTTCGTTTCGCCCCAGATCTTTCTCTTGCTGTCTTCTATTTTCCTGTCCAAGTGGGTTTGCGTTTCTCCAGAAATGCTGTGATGCCTTCTTTGAAGTCGGCGGTCTGCCGTATGCCGGCGTTGCCCTGCACCGCTTGTTTTACCTGGCGGTCCAGTTGCTCGCGAGTATAGCTGGAAAGCAATTTCTTGGTTGCCTGCAACGATGCGGGACTGTTCTCCAGCAATTGTGCGGCCAGCTCCTGCGCACGCACCATCAACTGCTCCGGCGCAACGATCTCATTCACCAGACCGAGCTTGAATGCTTCCCCTGCGCCAAAGATGCGGCCCGTAAGCAGCAGGTCGCGGGCACGCTTCTCGCCGATGTTGGCAATCAGGAAACTTGAAACGATTGCCGGCACAAAACCGATGCGGACCTCCGTGTATCCAAACTTTGCTTCGGGGACCGCCAGTGTGAAATCGCACAGCGTCGCCAAACCTGTTCCACCGGCGATGGCCGGCCCGTTCACGGCGGCAATCGTCGGCTTGGGAAAGTCATAAAGCGTGCGAAACAATGACGCCATCGTCTCGGAATCCTGGATGTTCTGTTCGTGCGTCCGTCCGGTTAGCTGCTTCAGGTTGTCCAGGTCCATGCCGGAGCAGAACGCTTTGCCCGCGCCAGTGAGGATGACGATCTGCGCGGGAGAATCCGCCGCCTGCTTCAACGCGGCCAGCAAATCATCGATCAATTCATAGCTGATGGCGTTGCGCTTCTCCGCGCGATTGAACGTGATGGTGGCGATGCGGTTGGCTTCGCTGTATAAGACTGTGTTGTAGCTCACGCTAGCCGGCTCCTTCCGCTTGCGTCCGTACATGAATTGTTGTCTGATCGATGGCGTGATAAAGATACCCTCCGGGGTTCCATGTGGCTACCGGAGGCTGGCGGCGGCCGCGACTATCCATCGCGCGCGACATGACGATATAATCGCCGGGCTCCGCAGCTTTCCAAGCGTAATTCCATAAACGCCATGCATAACGGCCGCGCTCGCTTTCCAGCTCAGCCCTGTTCCATGTGACTCCCCGATCGGTTGAAATATCTACTGCGGTGATCTCGGCATCGCTTGTCCAGGCGGCCCCGTGAATAGTGATAGCGCCGGCCTTGACCGTTGCTCCGGGCGCAGGTCCTGCAATAATGGATTTCGTGCTTAGTTCTGTGAGTGCACGGGTATTACCAGCGCTGGCCAAAGTCCCCGGCGGGATGGGCTGGCAGGGTACCCGGTACGCCTCCCTCATAAACTCGCCTTCGAATTCTTTATCGAGGACTCTGATTTCGGTGAGCCATTTGCACCAGCTTGCGCCGATCCATCCCGGGACGATGGCCCGCGCGGGAAATCCGTGATGTGTAGTCAATGGCGCGTCGTTCATGTGCGTTGCCACAAGAGTATCCTCATCGAGGGCTTTTTCAATGGGAATGCTGCGGATAAATGGCGGGGTTTCGCCGGAAGCTTGGTCCAGGCCGCGAAACATTACATGCCTGGCTGTTGCTTTTAGGCCGGCGCGCAGCAATATGTCGCGCAAACGGGGCCCGCTAAAATGAGCGTTGCCCACGGCGCCCCGTCCCCATGGCGAGCCCGGCGTTTGTGGCTGGTAAAAAGCGCGCCCGTTGCCGGCGCATTCCAATACTGAGGTGATCGAGTGCCGCGCCATCCCGGTTAAATCACGCAAATTCAGTGCGCTTGGTTGCTTTACCTTGCCGGTCACAGTCAAACGCCATTCTGCGCCCGGTGAAATGGAAGGCTCGTCCAGATGATTACGCACAAAAAAATGCGGGATTGGCGTGATCCATGACTGAATGAGCTCAACAGGCATCTCGAGCTCAAGGCTGGATAAAGAATGACGAATCATCTTTTTCTCTTTATCCGCAATGGTTTGCAGGGCCGCTGATGGCGCGTTCGTCTCAATTTCATCTGAAAATGGCCGTTTCATTTCCGCCTCTTTCGCTCCCGTCGCTAGCAACGGATCTTGCGTGAAGAAACACCTCAAAAACAGCAAAAATACTTCGTCGATGCCGACGGTGCATTTTAATAGCTAGTTCTTCCCTTGCAGCGGCTTGGCTGATTCAATGACCTTATAAAAATCAGCCGCGCTTGGCGGCGTCCCTGGAATGATGCTTTCCCACCAGCCCCGCAATCCCGGACATCACCACCAGGATTCCAAGTGGAAGCACTACTTTTTGGAATCTGCTCACATCACCACCGTGTGCTTCTTCGCAATGTCCGCAGACATCTGGATCACCGCGTCCAGTGGTTTCCTGAGCGGAAGGTCTGCGCCGCGTTCCTTGAGCGCCTGCACGGCAATCTCCGTCGGAATGTTGCCGATCATTTCATCCTGCGCGAATGGGCATCCGCCCAGCCCGCCAGTGGCGGAATCAAATCGGCGGCAGCCGGCGTCATACGCCGCGATGATCTTCTCCGCTGCGCCGGCTTTCGTGCTGTGCAGATGCGCACCGATCTCAAGATAATCGTAAGCACCGATCACCGCCGCAATCAGATCTTTCACCTGCGCCGGCGTCGAAAGGCCGACGGTATCAGCCAATGAAATCTGCGTGATGTTCATATCGGCCAGAATACCCACGGCCTCAACTACCTCTTCGGCGTTCCATAGATCGCCGTACGGATTGCCGAAGGCCATGGAGATATACGCCACAACGTTCAGACCGGCGGCATCGGCCTTCAGCTTGATCTGCTCCAGCTCGTCGGCTGCGGCTTCCAGCGTCTGGTGCTGGTTGCGCTCAAGGAACGTCGGAGAGACGGAGTACGGAAACCCCAGCGTCTGTACGGCTTCAGTGGCTATGGCGCGCTCCGCGCCTTTCTGGTTCACCACAATACCGATAATCTCGACGTCGTCCGGAGGGTCAAGCTCTTTCAGGACAGCTTCTGAATCTGCCATCTGCGGTATGGCCTTGGGCGAGACAAACGACACGGCGTCAATATGCTTGAAGCCGGCGCCAATCAGCG
>JBAVUZ010000819.1:0-7835 GCA_049697035.1 Candidatus Angelobacter sp.
GCTTGTTGATGGTCTCAATCATGTGCACCGGAATGCGGATGGTGCGGGCCTGGTCAGCGATGGCGCGCGTAATGGCCTGACGGATCCACCACGTTGCGTACGTCGAAAACTTGTAGCCGCGGCGGTACTCGAATTTGTCTACGGCCTTCATCAGGCCGATGTTGCCTTCCTGAATCAGGTCGAGGAACTGCAAGCCGCGATTGGTATATTTTTTTGCGATTGAGACGACGAGGCGCAGGTTGGCTTCAATCAGCTCGCGCTTCGCGGCTTCAGCGTCAACGTCGCCCTGGATGATTTCACGCTGCGTGCGCCGCAGTTCCTGGTAGCTGACGCCGCAATCGGCCTCAAGCTTTTCCAGATCGTTGCGATGCTGGCGCTGGATGCGCCGGTACTCGCGCTTGGTTTCCTCAACCCGCGTTGCCTCGATTTTTTTTTCCAGATTGTTGATCTGGCGGTCGAGCGAGCGCATGGCGTCGACCGTTTTGTTTACGCGGTCAATCAGCCGCTTGCGCTCCGGGTTGGTGAACTTCAGCTTGCGGATCCCGGCGGAGACTTGCACGTGCGCGCGTCCCAGGGCCCAGCGCGCCTTGCGCGACTCTTTTGGTTTCTTCTTCTGTTTTACCGCTTCAGCTTTTTCTTCAAGCTGCTGGACTTTTTTATAGCTCTTGCCGATGTCGTCAATCTGTCCGACAAAATCTTTTAGCCGCGCCTGGACGATTTCGTCGGTGATCTCTTCTTCGTCGAACGCGACAAGTTCTTTGATGGAGCGCACGCCGCGCTTCAGGTCTTCACCCAGAGCAAGAATTTCCTTGATCACGATTGGCGAGCGAGAGAGCGCTTTCAGCACGCGGAGCTGGCCGCGCTCAATCCGCTTTGCGATTTCAACTTCGCCTTCGCGCGTGAGCAGCGGGACCGTGCCCATCTCGCGCAGGTACATGCGCACCGGATCGTTGGTTTTTTCCAGCGCGCCCGGCGTCAGGTCAAGCTCAACGTCTTCGCCTTCTTCAATGTCTTCAAACTTCTGCTCAGAAGGGAGTCCCTTGCCGCTCTCCAGAACGTCAATGCCCTGGGTGCCAATTGTGGTGAGCAAATCGTCGAGATCGTCCGGTGAATGGACGTCTCCAGGAATGAGGTCATTTACCTGGTCATAGGTCAGGTAGCCCTTTTCCTTGCCTGCATCAATCAGCTTTTTTATATCGTCAAATTTATCTTCTAGAGCCAAACCACGGACCTCATTTTTATGGCAATACGGGGCTGTACGCTTGTGTCCACTAAAGCATATCGGCAGGTATTTTGGTTTGGAATGCGCGCACGTCCCGAGAGTACTAAGGTTAGCATAAACTCGGTCAATAAGAAAAGAGTCTTTCCCTGCCACCCGCGCTAAAACAAAGAAGATACCGGAACCGCTGCCCTGTGAATTGCCCTTGAAGATTAGATGCCGGCCGCCCTCTAAGGTTTCGCACTCTTTCCTCGGCTCGATGCAACAAATTTTCGCCTAGAACGTTGGGATTACGGACTTCGCCGAACACATGTATCCTCTGGCACTTGCGGGCTTTATCCCCTAAAGTATCCCTGAGAAATATGCGCAAACTCTACTCAGTGCTGACCCTCTGGTGCGTGCTTTTGCTGGCGCCGGGCTTGTATGAAGCTTTTGGGAACGTCACCCTCAACGGCACCCTCGCCGGTGTTTGGATCGTCGGGTACCTCGCACAGTTTGGCGTCTTCATGTGGATCATGAATCTCGTGGGCGATCAGAAAGTCCTCTGGTGGTTTATCGCCTCGCTGCTTCCCTGGGGCGTCGACTGGTCGGTCCCCTCCTCGCGCTGGTTCCTTCTGCTTTGCGCGCCGGCCGCGATTGCCACTGCCTTCTGGATGGCGCAGTCTACCCAGCGTGCTCAATCACTCCAGCAACGGGGCATCCGCGCCACCGGCATTGTGCTTGAAGTGCTCAAGCCATGGATGAACGTCGTCGTCAACAATGTCTACATCCGGCGCAAGCTCCGCCTGCGTATCCAGCGCCATGATGGATCGCCGGCCTACGAAGGCATTTTGAAGGGTCTCTTCATGCTGGGTGAAATTCCCTCCGTCGGTGACCGCCTCACTCTTCGCGTTGATCCGGCCAATCCCCAGCATTTCGACTACGACAAAGCGTCCACCGCCACTGAAACCGCGCAAGCCGCCTCCGCGGCAGCAGCCTCCGATTTCGGCGAAGGACGTTTGTCCGACGAACATTTGTCCCACGAACATTTGTCCGAAGAGCTGACCCGGCTCGCCGATCTCCGCGACCGCGGCGCACTCACCGACTCAGAGTTTGCCGCCGCCAAAAAGAAACTCCTGCGTTAACCGGCGCGGCGCAACAAATCATGCGGGGTGGCACACACCCACTAAAATCCCGCCAGCTTTCTATCCAGCTCCAGCTTTTCCTGTTTCAGCCGCAGCAGCGCCGCCACGTCATTCTTGCGTTCCGCCTCCACAATCCCGCGCTTGATCTCGCCTTCGCGCTGGCTTATCTGCCGCCGATGCCTCAACGCATTCAGCGTGCCGGCCAGCAGGTCCGGCGTAAGCGGGTCTTCCTCACGCATCACGATCTTCGCCAGCCTCTGCCGGTCCGCATCGCTCAGCGGCAGCGCCATCACGTCATCCAACCCTTCGCCGCGCTCCACCGCCAGCGCATTCTGCAGGATCGCCTCCAGCAACGTCTCCGTCGTCAGCCCCGTGTGCAAGCGTTCTTCCGCCAACGCGTCCAGCGCCATGTGACGCAGCTCCGTCTCTTCCGCGACCACAGTCGACGCGGCCCGCACCAGCACCTTTTCCGCCGGGGTCACATCGGCATCCGGCTCATTTCTCAGACTGCCGGCCGCCCGGCTCACTGCCGCCGCTTTAAATTCCTGCCGCAGCACCGTTGTGTCGATGTTCAGCTTCTGCGCGATGTCATTGGCCAGTTCGTCTCGCACAATCCTGCTGGGCACCCGATGAATATGCGGCAACAGAAAATTGACCGCGTTCTTTTTCCCTTCCGGACTCCGCGTCGGAAACAGCTTCAGCGCCCGTTCCACGAGATAATCAAAGTACTTCGCCGAACCCTTCAGCGCCCGCGCATACGCCTCCGCGCCGTTCTTGCGGATAAACAGATCAGGATCGAAGCCCGCCTCCAGCCTCAGCACGCGGATATTGAATTCCTCTTCCAGCAACATGCCCAGTGACTTGTCCGTGGCCGCGGCGCCCGCCGTGTCCGGATCAAAATTCACGACAATATCTTTGCTGAACCGTCCCAGCAGCCGCACCTGCGTTTCGGTAAACGCCGTGCCTGAACTTGCCGCCACGTTGTGAAAGCCCGCCGAATACACGGCAATACAATCCATCTGGCCTTCCACAAGTATCACGTAGCCCAGCTTGCGAATTGCCTCTTTCGCGCGGTCAAGGTTGTACAGCACGCGGCTCTTGGAATAGATGGGCGTCTCCGGCGAATTCAAATATTTCGGCCCGGCCTTTTCGTCCTTTGCCAGCGTCCGACCGGTGAACGCAATGATCTTCCCGTTTTCATTGGCGATAGGGAACATGATCCGGTTGCGGAACTTGGAATACATCGCAGCCGCGCTACCCTCCGAGCCTTCTTTAAAAGAAAACAAGCCCGATGCCCGCATCATCTCTTCACTGAAGTCGGCTTTCAAGCGATCTTTGAGCGTGAAGCCTGAATCCGGCGCAAAGCCGATCCTGAACGTCCGGATCGTCTCTTCCTTCAACCCGCGACCCGCCAGGTACTCGCGCGCCAGCGCTCCCTCCGGCCTGCGAAGCTGCTCTTCAAAGAACTTGCACGCCCGCTCATGCATTTCAATCAGCTTGCCGCGCTTGCCCGCATCTTCGGCTTCGCTCTCAGAGCTGTATTGCATCCTGGGCAGCGGAATGCCCATCTTCTCCGCCACCAGTCGCACCGCTTCAGGAAAGCTGATCTGCTCGCGCTCCTGGACAAACTTAAAAACGTCGCCAGACTTGCCGCAGCCAAAGCAATGGAAGAACTGCCGCGTCGAATGGACAGAAAACGACGGTGTTTTTTCCCCATGAAACGGGCACAGCCCAACAAAATTCTGTGCGCCGGCTTTCTTAAGCTGTATGTAGTCGCCAATCACGCGGACAATGTCCGCCTGCTGCCGCACCGTTTCCTTGAAGTCGCTGAGAGTGGTCATGAACGCTTCACATCATTTTGCTTGAAAACTCTCGGAAGGGGAATGCCAGAACTTTGGTGCAATCATCTTTGCCATCCTAAACACAAATTCATACAACAAAACTTGCGCTGCGCTACCGGCATCTTAAAATCCAGAGTAACTGCCTGTAGTGCGGAGGTCCATGGACAAAGCGTGTTGCAGTTGACGCTAAAGAATGGACCCGTCCAACAGAGGTTGGAATGAAGACTCTTGTCGCAATGCTCTTGCTGGCTTCCTCTCTGCTGGCCCAGGATGGTTACATTACTGACAAGGCCAAGGCTGAGATTGCCAACGCCGCGGCCGCATGCGGTCCAGAGGAAACCCACTTCGATCTCAAGACCAGCGGTGCAAGCCATTCCATCGCGCAGCCCGAGCCCGGCAAAGCGATGCTTTATGTAATCGGTTATGACGGAAACCAGAACATATTGTGCAAAGGCTGTGCAATCGTTGCCCGTGTCGGACTGAACGGCGCATGGGTCGGTGCGGTGAATGGCGATTCCTTCCTGTCAACCTCCGTTGCTCCCGGAGAGCACCACCTGTGTACCCAGTGGCAATCCCGGCTTTCCATCCGCAGCAAATATCTTGCGCTTAATAGTTTCACCGCTGAGGCGGGCAAGACCTATTACTTCAGGATGAGGCTGATCATGCAGGGACAACAAGGGCCGCCCCTCCTTGATCTGGAACAGATCAACAACGATCAAGGCAAATATATGGTATTGACCTCGCGGACCAGCGAATCGCATCTCAAAAAATGACAGAGTTCCAGGCGAAAATAGAAGATTCTGCCAGTTTTTTTCGATCGCGCTAGAACAACTGCCCCGCCAGCCGTATCCTAATAAGCAGCACAAAGGTCAATTTAGGACGTTCTAGATCACATGGAGGAATCTTATGCCGCAACCTGCCATCCGTGCAGCCGTTCTGTTTCTGTTCTTGATCGGGCTTGCGTCCCGCTTGCCGGCCCAGACAGATCCTGAGTTTGTGGTAAGCCTCAGTCCCTCCATTGTCACCATCACGCAGGGAGGCACGGCATCGTTGACCGTGCATATCGCCATCAATGAGCGGCCCAATATCGAATTCAGCCTGTCAGGCCTGCCCTCGGGCGTCATTGCCCAGGTCCCCACCGGACGCGCCGGCGCCAGCACCATTGTTCTTACCGCTCTGCCCACGGCAACCACGGGTTCCTTTAATGTCGCGTTGACGGCCGTGGCCAGCGGTTTTGACCCACCCAGGTCCGGCAACGGCCCGCAGTCTCAGAACTTTACGCTCAACGTCAAGCCCTTGCCGGTCGCGCAGTGGGAGTACCAGATGGAACGTGCCAGGACCGAGCAGGAGCTAGAAGCTACGGCCAGCAATCTGGGCGCGCAGTCCTGGGAACTCGTCAGCGTGGTACTGACGACAGACCGCAATGGCGTCGATGTGTGGGTCGCATTCTTCAAGCGGCAAAAACACCCACATGAATAACTTTTTTCGTGAAGGTTAAACGCATCTTTCCGATTCGTGTTGTTCGCGTTCATTCGCGGCTGAACTCTTTCATCTGCGTATATCTGCGCAAATCTGCGGCTAAAATCGATCCGCGTTTATCCGCGTAAATCCGCGGTAGGATTTTGATATAAGCTAACCAGGATGAAGATTGAGACCAATGCCATCCACGCCGCCAACATCGCGGAAAGCAGCCGGGACGTTGCATCCGCCATCCACATGTCTACCACCTTCCACAAGGCGGACGACGGCTCCGTGCCCGGCGGTCATCTTTATACACGCGAGAGCAATCCGAACCGCGTGGCCCTGGAGCGGGCGCTGGCTTCTTTAGAACAAGGTGCTCTGAAAGAAAGTCCCGCCGCGCTGACGTTCGCGTCCGGCAGCGCCGCCACCATGACGGTGTTGCAAACGCTGTCTGCCGGCGACCACGTGATCGCCGCCGAAGATTCTTATTACGGTACGCCCGCGCTGCTCAAAACCGTGATGGACCGCTGGGGACTGAAGTATTCCCTCGTCAACATGCAGGACCTGAACGCAGTGGAACGCGCCGTGACTCCGGCGACCAAACTTATCTGGGCGGAAACGCCTTCCAACCCGCTGCTCAACATCACGGACCTGTGCGCGGTGATCGCCATCGCAAAAAAGGCCGGCGCGCTGGTGGCTTGTGACAACACGTGGGCTACGCCGCTGCTGCAGCGTCCGCTGGAGCTGGGCGCGGACGTGGTGATGCACTCAGTCACCAAATACCTTTCCGGCCACAGTGACGTGCTCGGCGGTGCGCTCGTGTTCCGTGACCGTGAAGATTTCTACCAGCGCGCGCTGCAAATACAGCACGCCGGCGGAGCTGTGCCGTCCCCCTTTGAATGCTGGCTCACCGTTCGAGGACTGCAAACGTTTCCTTACCGCGTGCGCGCGCAGTCAGAAAGCGCGCAACGCATTGCTGAATTCCTGAGCAGGCAGCCCAAATCAAGGATTGAGACCGTCCACTATCCCGGCCTGCCTTCGCATCCCGGACACAAAATCGCCGCCGTGCAAATGTCCGGTTTCGGCGGCATGATGTCCATTCAGGTCAAGGGCGGCCAGGCTGAAGCGTTCAAGCTGGTCGCCGGACTAAAACTTTTCAGCCACGCCACCAGCCTGGGCGGAACCCATAGTCTGATCGAGCATCGCGCTTCCGCGGAAGGCCCGACCACCCGCAGCCCTGCGAATCTCTTGCGCCTGTCGATCGGACTGGAACATCCTGACGATTTGATTGACGATCTAAAGAACGCGCTGACGACGCTTTAGTTTTTTTCTGAAATCCTGGGAGTGAAGGGAAACGATTAAGACTTCAAGTTGAGAAAGAAAGCTTGGAGCAAATCGGTAAACTCAGCGTAATTCGATAATTCTATCGCCAGCATTGAGTGAAGCTTCAATGAGTGGCCAGAATCGCTCAAATGCTTCTAGAAGAGTTGCAGTACGACAATTGCCTAAGCGGATCCACAGGATTCTGGTCTCTGCATCAGGCCTGTTGGCAAGATATAAAAAATCTTCATCTTTGCTGATGATTACGCGCGCCTCTTGGTCTGCATATTTGCAAATTTCCAGGTCCGAAGCACTGGCCAAACCAATGTCCAATACGTGCTGACAGTCGTGACCGTGATTTCGCAAATATCTGGCGAGAGATGCTGGAAGTTGGTTATCGACTAAAAATTTCACGTTTGCAGCACAACGTGATCGGTTTGATAGGCTGCATAATCTATTGCGGCGAGAATGTCTTCACGGTCCAGAAACTTGTAGTCCGCCAGGATTTCTTCAACTGAAGCGCCTGCGCCCAGTAGCTCGAGGATGTCAGTTACCCGGATGCGCTGGCCCCGGATACAGGGTCTCCCACCGCATTTGCCCTGTTCCACCGTGATCCGGCTTAGACGTTGTAAATTCATAAGGTCTATTATTCGCCTAAGATACTTTGTTTCTGGTCCACTGGCAAGAGATTAGCCATCGTTCAATTGTGCGGGAGTTCGCTTCATCAGTCTCAGCAATCTGCGGCTAGTACTCTGACCGCCTGGAAGAAGGAAGCCACAAAGATACTTGGCAGAAAAGGAAGAAAAGGCTAAGTACAGGGAGGCGATCTCTGCGCAAAAATACAGATGCAGCTTTCCGCAGAAGACAGTG
>JBAVUZ010000820.1:0-5628 GCA_049697035.1 Candidatus Angelobacter sp.
GCAATCTTTATGAGGTCCGCAAGAAGGCGCTGACCGGGTTTTCCGGAGGCATGCGGCAGCGTTTTGGCATTGCTCAGGCGCTGCTCGGCAATCCGCAACTGCTGATCGTGGATGAACCTACTGCGGGCCTTGATCCGGGCGAACGCAATCGCTTCTACAATTTGCTCGCCGAGGTCGGCGAACAGGTCATTGTCATCCTCTCAACACATATTGTGGAAGACGTGATGGACCTTTGCACCAACATGGCCATCATCCATGAGGGAAAAGTGCTTTATGAAGGCGAACCTCAAGCCGCGATTTCCAAACTGAGCGGACGGATCTGGCAGCGTTCCATCGAGAAGGTAGAATTGGCCCATTACGAGCAGACCTTCCGCGTCGTCTCCAACAAGCTGGTTGGCGGGCGGCCATTCCTGCACGTCTATGGGGAACAGCCGCCGGGCGACGGATTTCTGCCCAGCCAGGCTGATCTGGAAGACGTTTTCTTCACCAAAATCCGGAACTGGGACTAGGAGCGACCAATGTTTCTGCGCATAGCGCTGTTCGAAATCCGCTTTTGGCTTCGGTCCTGGATGGTCTGGATTTTCCTCTTCATGATCGCGTTGCTGATCTTTGGTGCAGTCAGTACTGACCAGATACAGGTAGGCAACTCGTTATCCAACACGTACCACAACGCGCCTTATGTTATCCAAAATTATTATTCGTTTATTGGGTTGCTCACGCTGCTGATGTCCACGGCATTTGTGACCTCAGCCGCCATTCGTGACTTCAGCTACAACACCCATCAAATCATTTTTACCACGCCCCTCAAACGCTTTGATTTTCTGATAGGCCGCTTTATTGGCGCCACTCTTATCTCGGTGATACCCATGCTGGGTGTCTCTATTGGCGTACTTCTGGCCAAGTACATGCCCTGGGCCGATCCTGATCGCTGGGAACGGGTGAACTGGGCTGCGCACCTCAACGGCATTGTCATTTTTGCTTTGCCCAACGCATTTTTTATGGCGGCAGTTCTTTTTGCCATCGCCGTGCTGGCCCGCAATGAGATCGTTTCGTTTGTTGCGGCTTTGGTCCTTCTTACAGGCTATGGTGTTGCCGGCTATCTTCTGCAGGACATTCAGCATGAACAGATCGCCGGCCTTCTTGATCCATTTGGTACGCGCGCCTTTGATCTAGTCACACGTTACTGGACGGTCGCGGACAAAAACAGTCTCTCGATAGGGTTTCAGGGGCTGTTGTTCTGGAACAGGCTACTTTGGATCGGCGTTGGGTGCCTGACTTTCGCCGTAGCCTATTTTCGTTTCAGCTTTGCTGAAAGAAGCACCAAGCCCCGTCCCATTGAAGCCGATGCCGAAGAAGCTATTCAACCGGTCGCGGTTACCCTGCCTCGCCCCCAATTGCACGATGCGCCTTGGGCCAAATTTATAGGCTCATTCAAGATCCACTTCATGGGCATGGCAAGAAGCACATTCTTTGTTGTGATTGCCGTTGCATCGCTCTTGAATTGCATTCCCAGTCTTGCCCTGAGCGCTACGGAAGGCTATGGCAACCAGACGCTCCCCGTCACGTATTGGATTCTTGACCTGATACGGGGCACGCTGTATCTGTTTGTGGTCATCGTGATTACCTACTATGCCGGCGTGCTGGTCTGGAAAGACCGTGACGAACGCATGGACGAAATTGCTGATTCCATGCCCACTCCTGACTGGATCTCCTATGCCTCCCGCCTGCTCACGTTGATTTTGATGATTATGCTGATGCAGAGCGCCGCATTGCTGGGCGGCGTAATAGTACAGGCCTGGCATGGCTACCATCGCTACCAGATTGGCCTCTACTTATATGAGCTTCTGGTGCGCGATGCATCTGGTTTTCTATTTCTAAGCGTACTGGCTTTCCTGATCCACGTATTTTCCCCCAACAAGTACTTTGGCTATTTTTTCTATATCGCTTTTATTGCCGCCAACGCGTTTATATGGCGGCCTTTGAATGTAGCCAGCAGGCTGGTTCAGTTCGGCGCCAGGTCAGCCGAAACCTATTCAGACATGTTTGGGGAAGCGCCGTATCGTACCGCATGGAATTGGTACACGCTTTACTGGCTCATCTTCTGCGGCGTACTGGCGATTCTTACCGTGATGTTCTGGCCGCGCGGCAAACAGGACCGTTGGCGTGGCCGGCGCCGCAATGCTGCGTTACGGTTCCACGGTGGCTGGATTTCAGCAACACTTTTGTGCCTTGTGGCCTTTGCCTGTACCGGCGCCTGGATCTGGTACAACACCGCGATCATCAACCGGGTTGTCGGCCCAAAAACATTGCAGCGGCGCCAAGCCGACTACGAAAAGACTTACAAGCAGTATGAAAAGCAGCAGCAACCTCGTGTTCGCAGTATCAAATACGCGATCGACGTGTATCCAGAGTCGCGCAACATGACAATGCGGGCCGAGCAGGTGATCCAGAATCCGTTTGCGCAGCCGCTCACGGAAATTCATTTTACGGTGGATCCCAATTATGTGACGGAGATTGACATACCAGGCGCTTCCCTGAGCAAGGACGATGAGAAGCTCTATTACCGTATCTATAAATTCGATTCGCCGCTGCAACCGGGCGAAAGCCGCACCATGCACTTCACGGTAAAGAGCAAGAATCGCGGCTTTGAAAATGAGTTGAGCACGGTGGAACTGCTGCAGAACGGGACGTTCTTCAATAACACTGTCGGCCCGGTCATTGGCTACAATGCGCAGCGCCAGCTCACCGATCCTAATGACAGAAAAAAGTTCGGCCTAAAAGAAATTGATTTGATGCCGCCGCTGGAACGCAACTGCACAGACGATTGCCGCGAGACCTACCTGGGCGGCCATTCCGATTGGGTTGACGTACAAACCGTCATCAGCACTTCAGATGACCAAGTGGCGATTGCGCCGGGTTCGCTGGTGCGGGAATGGCAGGAGAATGGTCGACGCTATTTTGAATACAAGCTTGATCACCAGTCGATGAACTTTTATTCCTTTATGTCAGCCCGCTATGAAGTTGCGCGGGAGGAATGGAATGGAATCAAGCTTGAGGTGTATTACGACCGACAGCATCCCTGGAACGTCCCACGGATGATGAATTCGCTCAAGAAATCTCTAGATTATTACACGAAGAACTTTGGTCCTTATTATCACAAGGAAGCCCGCATCATTGAGTTTCCGCGCGTTGCGCGTTTCGCCCAGGCCTTCCCCGGCACCATGCCATATTCGGAGTCCATCGGTTTCATTGCCAACATCAACAAGCCTGATGATATCGATTTTGTTTTTTACGTAGTCGCGCATGAAATGGGCCATCAGTGGTGGGCGCACCAAGTCATCGGCGCCAATATGGAAGGCGCGACACTGCTTTCTGAGACCTTAGCGCAGTATTCCGCGCTGATGGTGATGGAAAAGGAATATGGCCGGGACACGATGCGGAAATTCCTGAAGTACGAGATGGACAATTATCTGCGCTCTCGTGGCGCAGAGCGGTTGAAAGAGCGTCCTCTGCTTACGGTGGAAGCGAACCAGGGCTACATTCACTATCGCAAAGGAAGCGTGGTGCTGTATTACCTGAAAGAGATGATTGGCGAGGAAGCGGTGAATCGCGCGCTGCGTAAAGTGATCCAGCAGTATGCATATGCACAGCCGCCGTACCCAACTTCGCATGCGCTGGTGGATGCATTACAAGAGCAAACGCCGCCCCAATTACAATATTTGATCAAGGACCTGTTTGAGGACATCACGATCTTTTCCAACCGGACGCTGGACGCTACGGCCCACTCACGCGCGGACGGCAAATATGACGTGACTATAAAAGTGGAGACGCGCAAATATAAAGCTGACGCCAAGGGAAATGAAACCGAGGTCCCCATCAATGATTACATCGACATTGGCGCGTTCGCCAAGCCTGCCAAGGGCAAGAAGTATGGTGACACGCTCTATCGTGAACGCGAGCACATCACGCAGACTGCCTCGACGTTTACATTTGTGACGAATTCGCTGCCGGAAAAGGCCGGCATTGACCCGTTCGCGTTGCTGATCGATCGCGTTCCGGACGACAACACGAAGACAGTGAACCTGGTAAGCGGGAAATAACAATAGCGTGTCGAACGACCAGCCAGTTGGGATAGGAATTGGTATTTTCGTTCCGGCTGCCGCTGGCTCTTCCTGGCAAGCCAAGCACTCACGAGCCCCTGATCTTTTGCGAAACTTATAGGCCCGTTAGAGGTTAGGACAGACTTCATCGCAAGGCCATTACCTACTTCGGCTGCGATGGTCGCAAAAAATCCGCCTTTGGCGGCGAACATGCAGCTTCAAACCATCTGCTAATGTAAACTTGGGCATGGGCTTCACCGCAGTAATGCCTGGCACCCGCTGCATTGGCCGCCTCGGAATTCCATTTGATCACAGTCAGATCTGAGCTTCCGCACTGAATCACAAACCAGTGATTGGGCTCGGTGGTTACTCTTCCGCAGATTTCACAGCGGAACTCTTTTATCGACGTCATAAGCTTGCTATTGTAAGCTGCCGGCCGAATTTATTTGCTGCTCTGCCAAGACGAACAGACCTGCCGCCGGGCTTTTCCGGCAGCCCAGGGCACAAGATTCCTGATTGGCCGGGCTGTATGGATACTCTTCGGGCGTATTGGCCAGCGTGCCCTGCTACATGTGGATGGCGGATGCCGATCTTGGGCGAATTGAAAATCAGCTACGGTGCCGCGAACGTGGTGTCGGAACGAAATAGCTCATTCATCTTCTTTGACGTTCCACTCGCACTGCGAATACGTACTCACGCGTTGGTTCATCCAGGAACTGTTCAGGACATTGAACGAAACAGGTGCGCATTCAACGCGCTTCACTCGACTCCTCTAAAAAAATAAGGCCAGAGTCTTTCCGGAAACCCTGACCTTTTTAATTTTAGGAGTGTGACGGATTAGGAGTGTGTCGGATGAACCTGCCTTTCATAGCAGTAGATTCCAAATTGCGCTAAGAAAATATAAGGCGGCATCGTTAAAAATATTAATTTGTTCACCTGATCTGTTTTTCCAGCGGCCAGGGGAACTGATCATGGGAGTGGACTGGATTCCGACGCATTTTGCCGTCCGCTTGGCATTTGACGCTGTACGGGAGTGCAGTGAGCTCTTGATCCAGACTACAAAATCGGAAACATGGGATGGTTTGAACCCGTAGATGGTCTGTATCTCCAAAGAGACCGCAAGGAGAGACTCTGGAATAATCCGTGTCGCGCGCAACCGCCGTGCATCGTATTAAGCGGGAGAGGCTTTAAAATGGCGGCCAAGAGATCGCGGCTGTTTCTGGTAAAATCCGCTCCAGAAAAGATGGTGAAACGCCCCAGGTTTCATACCGATGAAATAGTTCGCCAAAGCGGAATTTATAAAGTCCGGCACAAGAAACATCGGCTCCCGCATGACGTCACTCTTCTAAGAGACCAATATTTTCCCCGTTGCGCCCAATGCGATACAGCGGTCGTCTTTGAACTAAAGCAGTTCCAAAGTAGTTATATCCCTGGACTTTAAATCCAGGTTAAGCTGCGAGTGGCGATCTCCGTACAAACCAAACGATGCCCAAAGCTTACTCGGACGATTTGCGCTGCAAGCTATTAG